>JBDSKH010000134.1:0-10623 GCA_039917005.1 Pseudolysinimonas sp. | reverse complement strand
CCTGGTGAGCAGACGATCGTGATGGATGGATGGATGGGGTGCCGGCCCGCCCGGAGGTTCAATTCCGGGCGGGCCGGCCGGCGACTCCTAGAAGTCGAAGTCGCCGATGTTCTCCTTGTTGAAGGTGTACGGGTCGCCCAGCAGCACGACGCTGTCGGCGCCGACCGTGTACGAGCCGAGGCGGCCGGCGTCGAAGGTGTCACCCTCGGCTCCGGTGATCGAGCCCTCGATCAGGGCCTTCGCCGCGTACGCCGCGAGGTAGCCGGCGTCTCCCGGGTTCCAGAGCGCGAACGCGGTGACCGTGCCGTCTTCGACGAAGTCGCGCATCTGGTTCGGCGTGCCGAGACCGGTCAGCTGGACCGTGCCCTTGTACTCCGACGTCTGGAGGTAACGCGCAGCAGCCGAGATGCCGACCGTCGTGGGCGAGATGATGCCCTTCAGGTCGGGGTAGGTCTGCAGCAGGGCCGCGGTCTTGTCGAACGAGGTCTGGTCGTCGTCGTCACCGTAGACGACATCCACGAGCTCGATGTCGGGGTGGTTGTCGGCCAGCTCGGTCTTCATGAGCTCGATCCAGGCGTTCTGGTTCGTGGCGTTCGCGGTAGCCGACAGGATCGCGACCTGACCGGCGTCGCCGATCTGCTCCGCGATGAGATCGACCTGGATGCGTGCGATGCCCTCGGCGTCAGCGGGCTGCACGAACAGGTCGCGGCAGCCGACGCTGGTGTCGGCGTCGTACGTCACGATCTTCACGCCGGCATCCTGCGCTTCGCCGATGGCGTCGCAGAGGGCGGCCGGGTCGTTCGCCGAGATGGCGATCGCACCGACACCCTGCTGGGTGAGCGTGTTGATGTAGCTGACCTGGCCGTCGGGGCTACCCGTGGCGGGGCCGACCTCGGCGTAGGTGCCGCCGAACTCCTCGATGGCCTCCTTGCCGCCGGCGTCGGCGGTGTCGAAGTAGGCGTTGCCCAGGTTCTTGGGCAGGAAGGTGATCGCGAGGTTGGCGTCGCCGCCGTCGCCACCATCGCCGCCGCCGTCACCCGTGGGCGCACAGCCCGTGGCGAGCAGGGCGACGGTGAGCCCGAGGGCTGCGATCGCTCCGATCCGGCGCTTTCCGGCGCCGATACGTGAATGGAACATCGTTGTTGTCCTTTCGTGGTGTGACCGATGTGATTGCACCGGGCGACATGGATCAGCCGGTGGCGGATCCGAGGGCGTCGCGCCGTTTCTTGCCTGCGCTCCGGCGGCGGTTCTGCAGCCAGGCGAGGAAGCTCGTGGTCACCACGGAGAGCACCAGAAGGGTTCCCGTGATGATGTTGATGACGTCGGAGGTGACGTTGGCCAGCCGGAGGGCGCTGGCCAGGGTGCCGATCAGCAGGGCGCCGGCGAGCACGCCGTGGAGCGCGCCACGCCCGCCGAAGATCGAGACGCCGCCGAGCAGCACGGCCGCGATGACCGACAGCTCGAGACCGGTGGCGTTGTCACCGCGAGCCGTGCCGAATCGCAGCGTGTAGTAGATGCCGGCGAGTGCCGAGACGAGACCGCTCAGCACGAACAGGATGAACTTGGTGCGCTCGACCCGCACGCCCGAGAAGCGTGCCGTCTCGACGCTCAGGCCGATCGCGTAGACACCGCGTCCGAAGGTCGTGAAGTGCAGCAGCACGGCGAAGAGGAGCGCGAGGACGACGATCAGGATGACGACGCTCGGGATCACGGTGCCGGGGATCTTCGACTTGGCGAAGTCGGTCCAGAACTCGTCGAACTCGGTGACGGCCTTGGTGCCGAGGAGGCCGACGGCCAGCCCGCGGTACAACGCCAGCGTTCCGATCGTCACGGCGAGGGATGGCAGCCCCACCCGCGTGACGAGCAACCCGTTGATCGCGCCGGCGATCGCCCCGACGACGAGGGCGACGACCGCCGCCGCCGCCACTGGCATCCCGCCCTGGTGCAGGATGCCGAGCGTCACGCTCGAGAGCCCCACGATGCTGGCGACCGAGAGGTCGATCTCGCCCGTGATGATGATGAGCGTCATCGGCAGCGCGATCAGCAGGATCGGCGCGATGTCGAGGAACAGGTAGGTCATCGTGATGGGCTTCGCGAACGCGCGCACGCTGACGCTCGCGACGATGATGACGAGCACGAGCCCGGCGATGACGGCGGCCTCGCGGTTGATCAGCAGGCGCCGCCAGAGCGGATGACTGTAGTCGCGGTAGCTGCGGGTCGCAGCACCCGTCCCGGTCGTGCCCGGCGCGCTCATTCGTCCCTCGCTCTCACGAGGCGACGGGTCTGTCTCAGCGCCAGGACCCGGTCGAGGATGATCGCGCCGAGGATCAGGGCGCCGACCACCGCGCGCTGCCAGAAGTCCTGCACGCCGAGGATCGGCAGTGCCCGGTTGATCGTCAGCAACAGGAAGGCGCCGATCGCGGCGCCCCAGACCGTGCCGCTTCCGCCGAAGATCGCCACGCCGCCGATGACCGCAGCGCCGACGGCCTGCAGTTCGAGTGCGGTACCGGCCTGCGAGTCGACTGTGCCGTAGCGCGCCGTGTACAGCACGCCGGCCAGTCCGGCGAGGGCACCACTCAGCACGAATGCGGCGATGACGCGCTGCGTGACCTTCAATCCGTAGAGGTTTGCGGCGGCAGGATCGGACCCGATGGCGTAGAGCTCACGGCCCGCGCGCTGGGTGCGCAGGAACCAGCCGGCGGCGATCAGCACGACGACCGCGATGATCGTCAGCACCGGGATGTAGAGCACTGAGCTGGTGCCGAGCGCGAGGAAGTCCTTCGGCATGTCGGACGAGTTGATGCGGTCGCTGCCCGTCCACAGCACGTTGATGCCGCGGAAGGCATACAAGGTGCCCAGGGTGATGACGAGCGCCGGCACCTTCGCGAATGCCACCAGGGCGCCGTTGATCAGACCGAGCAGACCGCCGAACACGATCCCGATCGGGAACACCAGCCAGAACGGGATGCCGGGAACGTCGACGAAGAGCCGTCCCGTCAGGTACGCGGTGAGCCCGAGCACCGACCCGACCGACAGGTCGACGTTGCGCGTGATGATGACGATCGCCTGCCCGACCGCGACGAGCATCAGGATCGAGGGCGTCAGCAGCAGGTCGCGGAACCCATCGGAACTGAACAGGAAGGTCGGGTTGCGCACCGTGGCCACGACGATGACGAGCACGAGGGCGATCAGGATGCTGGTCTCGCGCGCGCGGGCGAACGCGCCGAGCCCGTGCATGACCCGCGATCCGCCGGTCGTGGTCTCGATCGTGGACATCAGGCGACCTCGCCGGCGCCGTGCGTGGCGGCGAACATGACCGACTCGGCCGTGGCATCCGCCCGGGCGATATCGGCCGTGATGCGGCCCTCTCGGACGACGATGACCCGGTCGGCCATGCCGAGCACCTCCGGCAGCTCGGACGAGATCATCAGGATCGCGATGCCCTGCCCGGCCAGTTCGCTGAGCAGGCGGTGCACCTCGGCCTTGGTCCCGACGTCGATGCCGCGGGTGGGCTCGTCGACGATGAGCAGGCTCGGCTCGGTCGCGAGCCACTTGGCCAGCACGACCTTCTGCTGGTTACCGCCGCTGAGGGTTCCCGCCTCGGTGTCGAGCGCGGCGGCCTTCACCTCGAGGCGGCTGTCCCAGATGCGGGCGGCGGCGTTCTCGCGAGCATTCGTGATGATGCCGAGCGACGAGAGCCTGCCCCGGATCGCGAGCGTCGTGTTGCGCGCGACCGACGAGTCGAGCACGAGGCCTTGCTTGCGCCGGTCCTCGGGAACCAGGGCCAGGCCGAGATCCATGGCGGCGGCGGGGTTGCGCTTCGGCACCTTGATGCCCCGGATGTGGACCGAGCCCGAACTGTAGGGGTCGACCCCGAAGATGGCACGCGCGATCTCGCTGCGCCCGGCGCCGACCAGCCCCGCGAGCGCGACGATCTCGCCGGAGCGCACCGTGAACGACACATCGTGGAACTCGCCCGGCTGGGTGAGCCCGGCTACGACGAGCACGTCGCCGCCGATGACGGCCTCCTGCTTCGGGAAGAGGTTGCTGACCTCGCGCCCGACCATCTGCTTGACGATCTTCTCGACGGTCGTGCCGGCGATCGGGCTGGTGGCGATGTAGTCGCCGTCGCGCATGACGGTGACGGTGTCGCAGAGCGCGAACACCTCGTCGAACCGGTGCGAGATGAAGAGCAGGGCGCGTCCTTCGTCGCGCAGGCCGCGGGCGACGGCGAACAGCCGGTCGACCTCGACCCCGCTGAGCGCGGCGGTCGGCTCGTCCATCACGAGCACCCGGGCATCGAGCGAGATGGCCTTCGCGATCTCGATGATCTGCTGGTCGGCGATCGAGAGGCCGAGCGTCGGACGGTCGGGATCGACGCGGACACCGAGACGCGCGAAGAGCTCGACGGCCTCGGCGCGCATCGCGGACCGGTCGATGCGACCGAGCGACCGCGTGGGCTGGCGGCCCATGAAGATGTTCTCGGTGACGCTCAGATCGGGGAAGAGCGTCGGCTCCTGGTAGATGACGGCGATCCCCGCGGCCTTCGCCTGGGCGGTGGAGGTGAAGTCCACGCTCTCGCCGCCGAGCAGGAACTCACCCGCGTCGCGCTGGTACAAGCCCGCCACGATCTTCACGAGAGTCGACTTGCCGGCACCGTTCTCGCCGACCAGCGCGTGGATCGAGCCCGACTCGAGCGTCAGGGTGCCCGACCGGAGGGCGACAACGGCCCCGAACGACTTGGCGACGTCGCGCAGAACCAGGGCCGGGACGGCGGGGGTGCTCGCGATGCCGGTCACGCTGGCCTCTCCATCGAGGTGTCGGGGGGTGTGAAATGAAACGATTCAAATCGTGGCGCGTTTCGACTCTAGGCGCGCGGGTGCTCGCAGGTCAAGCCGAAATTGAAACGTTTCGGAAACGACCTGTCTCAGCGAGGGCGCCGCACGCTCAGGCGCTCGAGGTAGGCGTTCGAGAAGACGCCCTCCGGGTCGAGACGCTTGAAGAGCTCGCGGGCATCGTCGAGCCTGGGGTGCACACCGGCGAGGCGCGCGGCATCGAAACGGTGCCACTTGCCCCAGTGCGGCCGGGCGCCGAACGGCTCGAGCGCGGACTCGATCGCGGGCAGCAGGGCCGCGACGGCATCCGGATGCGGCATCCAGGTGAAGTGGATGGCGAGCGTGTCGCGGTCGTACGCCCCGCTGAGCCACAGATCGTCGGCCGCCATCGTGCGCAGCTCGGTGATGACCAGGTGCGGGTCGATCTGCTCCGCGAGCCGCCGCACGGCGTGGAGCGCGGCCGCCCCGTGCTCGCGCGGCACGAAGTACTCCGTCTGGATCTCGTCGCCCACCGACGGTGTCGCATCGAGACGGAAATGCGGAAGCCGCTGCAGCCACGGGCCCGCAGTGCCGTCCTGCTCGGTCCAGTTGTCGGCGTCGATGATCATCGGCGCGAGCAGGCGCGATCCCCCGCGCCACTCCTCCGGCAGGTCGGGTTCGTCGCCCGGGCCGAGCCTCGTCTTGCGGATGACGGACACCGAATCGTCCGTCCAACGTGCGAAGACGCTGACGCTGTAGGCCGATCCGGTGACGCCGTCGAGGTCGTCGAGCACCGCATCCCAGGGGACTCCCGAGTAGACGTCCTGCCGCACGTCGAAGGTCGGCTCTACGGCCAGGGTCAGCCGGGTTACGATGCCGAACGCGCCGAGATGTACGACCCGCCCGCTGAAGTCCGCGTCCGCGAGCGACACCGTTCGCAGTTCGCCATCCGCACCGACGTACTCGATGCCCCGGACCGCGGTCGAGAGGTTGCCCAGCTCGTCACCCGAGCCATGGGTGCCGGTCGCCGTCGCACCGCCGATCGAGATGTGCGGCAGCGACCCCATGTTGTGCAGCGCCCAGCCGCGCTGCTCGAGCCACACGGCGAGATCGCCGTACCGGATGCCCGCCCCTACCGTCACCGTGCGCGCCGCCTCGTCGAGGGTGGGTGCGGGGTCGACGCCGGTGACCGAGATGAGGGTTCCGGAGGTGTCGGCGAGATCGTTGAAGGAATGGCGGGTTCCGAGCGCGCGCACCCGTCCGGATCGCGTGCGCACCGCATCCTGGACCTGGTCGATCGAGGTCGCGGCGACGAGCTCCGCGGCGGCGAAGGTGTGCGTCCCCGCCCAGGTACGTCCGGCGGGCGAGTTCATGTCTCCGACAGTAGGGTGCACACATGCCCGCCGTCAGCATCCGCGATGTCGCGATCCGCGCCGGGGTATCGGTCGGCACCGTGTCGAACGTGCTGAACCGTGCGGAAAAGGTATCGCCGGCCGCCCTTGAGCGCGTCACGACCGCGATCGCGGAGCTCGGATATGTCCGGAACGATGCCGCCCGTCAACTCAGGGCGGGCCGCAGCACCAGCGTCGGGCTCATCGTGCTCGACGTGCGCAACCCGTTCTTCACCGACGTGGCGCGCGGCGCAGAAGATGCCGCGACGCTCGCCGGACTCTCCGTATTGGTCGGCAACAGCGACGAGAGCAGCAGTCGCGAATCGGCCTACCTCGACCTGTTCGAAGAGCAGCGCGTGCACGGCGTGCTCATCTCGCCATTCGGCGACGTCACGCCGCGGCTGGCGCGCCTCCGATCGCGGGGCATCCCGGCAGTCCTCGTCGACCGGCTGAGCGCCGACCGCGCGTTCAGCTCGGTGTCGGTCGACGACGTCGCCGGCGGGCGACTCGCGGTCGAGCATCTGCTCGGCACCGGGCGCCGACGGGTCGCGTTCGTCGGCGGACCGATGGAGATCCGGCAGGTCTCCGACCGTCTCGAGGGCGCACGGCAGGCCGTCGCCGCGGGCAGCGGCGCGACGCTCGAGGTGCTGACCACTGCTGCGCTCACCGTGCTCGAGGGCCGGCTGGTCGGCCAATCGCTGCTCGCCCGCACGGCCGCCGAGCGCCCGGATGCGATCTTCGCCGCCAACGACCTCGTCGCCATGGGCCTGCTGCAGGCACTCGTCATGAACGGGACTCTCCTCGTGCCGGGCGATATCTCGCTCATCGGGTTCGACGACATCGACTTCGCCAGCGCCGCTGTCGTGCCGCTGTCATCGGTGCGCCAGCCGAGTCAGCTGATCGGCGAGACCGCGCTGCGAATCCTGCTGGAGGAGGCCGCCGACCCCGACCTCGCTCCGCAGCAGGTGGTGTTCCAGCCCGAGCTCGTCGTGCGGGCGTCGACCGCCGCGTCGTGAGCGCCGGGGTATCGCTCGCCGACCGATGCTACGAGAATGGCGCCGAGCGAAGGAGCACGTCATGGCGAGATTCGTAATGCTGTACGTCGGCGGGGACACCCCTGCCAGCCAGGAGGAGGGCGTCGCCGTCATGGCCGCCTGGGAGGAATGGTTCAAGAAGAACGCCGACGTGATCGCCGACCGTGGCAGCGCCTTCGGAGGCGTCAGCGGTATCGGCGCCTCGCTCCCGGCGTCGGGCGTGACGGGCTTCACCGTGCTCGAAGCCGACAGCGCCGACGCCGCGGCGTCGCTTCTCAAGGATCACCCGCACCTGGCCGCCAACGGCCGGATCGAGATCCACGAGACGCTGGACATGTAGCTAGGTGCTGACGCGCACACAGATCCAGGACGCCCGGGAGTTCGCCCTCGCCGCCTTGGCGGATTCCGGCGTGGCCGTCCGAGACGACGAGGCAGCCGACCTCGAGGTCAGCGACTTCGGGCTGGGCGATCTGACGCGGACCGGCTTGCAGATCCTCGTCTATGTCAACACCTCCCGGGTCTGCGCGAAGGAACTCGTCTTGATGCCCGGGCAGACCTGTCCCGAGCATTCGCACATCGGCGTCGGTCGCGAGCCGGGCAAGGAGGAGACCTTCCGCGTCCGCACCGGCGAGGTGTGGCTGTACGTCGACGGCGAGCCCACGTCCCCTGCCCGCGCGACCCCGGCCCGTCCGGAGCATTACACGGTCTGGCACGAGATCGTCCTGCACCCCGGCGATCAGCACACCATCCTCCCCGGCACCCGGCACTGGTTTCAGGCGGGCCCCGAGGGCGCCGTCGTGACCGAGTTCTCGACGCGGAGCACCGACGAGCACGACGTCTTCACCGATCCGGATATCCGCCGCGTCACCGTGGTGGCGGACGGGTGAGCCGAGGCATGAAGGCGTTCGTCATCACCGGCCCGGGCGAGGCAGGGATCCAGGATGTCGAGCCTCCGGCTCCCGCGGCCGGCGAGGTCGTGGTCGATGTCACCCGCGCCGGAGTATGCGGAACCGACGTCGAGTTCTTCACCGGCGAGATGCAGTACCTGCGGGAGGGGCACGCGTCCTACCCGATGCGGATCGGTCACGAGTGGGCCGGAGTCGTGAGCTCGGTCGGCGAAGGCGTCGACGCCTCCTGGATCGCGCGGCGCGTTACCGGGGACACCATGCTCGGCTGCGGCGAGTGCCGGCGGTGCCGGGCGGGCTACCAGCACCTGTGTGAATTCCGCACCGAACTGGGCATCCGGGGCGGTCGCGCCGGTGCGCTCGCGGAGCAGGTGGCGGTGCCGGAGCGAGCCCTCGTCGCATTGCCCGACGGGGTCGACGACGCGTCGGGTGCGATGGTGGAGCCAGGCGGCAACGCATTGCGGGCCGTGCGGGGAGCAGCGCTGGAGCCCGGCGGCCGTGTGCTCGTGCTCGGCGCGGGCACCATCGGGCTGCTCGTCGCGATGTTCGCGCGCGCCGACGGGGCCGAGGTGCACCTGCTGGGTCGAGGTTCCCGGTCGCTCGGCTTCGCCCTCTCCCTGGGTTTCGAGAACGTGTGGGCCGGCGACGACCTGCCCGACCTGCCGTGGGATGCCGTGATCGACGCGTCGAATTCCCCGAGCCTGCCCGCCCGCGCACTCGAGCTCGTCGAACCGGGCAAGCGCGTGGTCTACATCGGCCTCGCAGGAAGCCCGAGCCTCATCGACACCCGCGTGATGGCGCTGAAGGACGTCACGGCGGTCGGGGTTCTCAGCGCCTCGGGAGGACTCGAGGGTGCGATCGAGGCGTACGAGTCGGGGGCGGTCGATCCGCGGCCGCTCGTCGCCGCATCCATCGGCCTCGACGGTCTCGCCGCGGTGCTCGCCGGCGAGCGCCCTGCGGGGTCGGGCGCAGGCCCGAAGTTCCACGTCGCGATCTAGCGCGGTCGGGTTCCTTGACGGCGGACGAACGACGTTTGACTCGTCGCGCAGGACCCGCCGACCAGGTCCGAGCGGGGTGCGAGTGTGGAGCATGGCGTCATTTCGCGAGGGTCTGTTCTCAGGGAAGGTAGCGGTCGTCACCGGCGGCACCTCGGGGATCGGCGCCGGCACCGCGCTCTCTCTGGCTGAGCTGGGTGCCCGGGTCTTCGCCGTCGGTCTCGGCTCGGCGGACACGGCGTTCCCCGCGCACCTCGGAATCGAGGTGCGCGAGGTAGACGTGACCGACAGCGACGCACTCGCAGCCCTGTACCGCGAACTCGACCGCCTCGACATCCTGGTACCTGCGGCGGGTATCAGCCTCGGCGATCGAGAGCTCGAGTGGGAGTCTTTCAGCCGCGTAGTGGACGTGCAGTTGCTGGCGGTCTACCGGACCATCGAACTCGCGCGGCCGCTGCTGGCCGTCGCGGGCGGGTCGATCGTCACGATCGCGTCGATGTACGCCTACTTCGGCGGCGGTCGCATCGCGGCGTACTCCGCGGCGAAGGGCGGCGTCGTTCAGCTCACCAAATCACTCGCCGAGGTCTACGCGCCGGACAAGATCCGGGTGAATTCTGTCGCGCCCGGGTGGATCGACACGCCCCTGCTCACCCCACTCAGAAGCGACCCGGAGATCGGTGGCCGGATACTGTCGCGGACCCCGCTCGGACGATACGGATCGCCTGCGGAGGTCGGCTCCGTCGTGGCGTTCCTGTCGAGTGACGCCGCATCGTTCATGACGGGTGCGGTCATCCCCGTCGACGGCGGATATCTCGTGACGGGAATCTGACGCACGAGTACGCTGCCGGTACGCGGGTAACGGACCCGCTGGCATTCCGGCACGGATCGTATATCATTTGCATAGCAACATACGAGGACTCGATGAGGAGGCCGAAAATCGTGAGCACCGACTCCGCCACCCGAGGTGGACCGCGCGAGTTCGTCACGCGGGAGTTCACTGAATTCCGCTCCGCCGTCAGTCAGTCGTTCGTGCCCTTGCAGGTACGCAGCGATAACCCCGGCAGGTTCGCCGGTCGCATCCGGATGGCCGAGCTCGACGACATCCACGTGTCCGAGGTCAGCGCGCGCGAACATCGGGTCGAACGCACCCCCGAACTGATCGCGCTCGGGGACGACCGTCGGTACTTCAAGCTCAGCCTGCAGCTCGCCGGGTCGGGGCTCCTCATCCAGGACAACCGCGAAGCGGTGCTGCAGCCGGGTGACATCGCCGTCTACGACACCGGCCGCCCGTACTCGATGGTGTTCGACGAAGACTTCCGCATGATGGTCGTCATGTTCACGCGCACGCTTCTCGATCTTCCGGGTGAGTCGGTGGGGCAGATCACGGCCGTGCGGTTCGCCCACGGTCACGGTCTGACCGGGATGATCGCCCCCTTCCTCGAGCAGATGGCGAATGGTCTGGATCGCCTGTCGGGCCCGACGGG
>JBDSKH010000133.1:0-9974 GCA_039917005.1 Pseudolysinimonas sp. | reverse complement strand
CCGAAGGGCGTATCGAAACCCGCGGCGCCCGAATTCAGATCCGGCTTCGTCTCCTTCGTCGGCCGTCCGAACGTCGGCAAGTCGACCCTGACGAACGCGCTGGTCGGCGAGAAGGTCGCGATCACGTCGTCGAAGCCGCAGACCACGCGGCGCGCGATCCGCGGCATCATGCACACCGCATCCGGGCAGCTCATCATCGTCGACACGCCCGGCATCCACCGCCCCCGCACCCTCCTCGGCGAGCGGCTCAACAGCGTCGTCACCGCGACGCTCGGCGACGTCGACGTGATCGGGTTCTGCCTCCCCGCCGACGAGAAGATCGGTCCCGGCGACCGGTTCATCAACGAGCAGCTCGAGGCGTTCCCGCGAGCCAAGAAGGTCGCGATCGTCACGAAGATCGATGCCGTGTCGAAGCACACGGTCGGCGAGCGGCTGCTGGCAGTGAGCGAGCTGCGCGAGTGGGAGGCGATCGTCCCGGTCTCGTCGACGAGCCGCATCCAGCTGGATGTGCTCTCGACCGCCCTGATCGGCCTCCTTCCCGAAGGTCCGGCCCTCTACCCCGACGACGCGGTGACCGATGAGACTCTCGAGGCGCGGGTCGCCGAGCTGATCCGCGAGGCCGCACTCGAGGGGGTGAGCGACGAGCTGCCGCATTCGCTCGCCGTCACGATCGACGACATGGTCGAGCGCGACGACAAGGATCTCGTCGAGATCTACGCCAACCTCTGGGTCGAGCGCGACAGCCAGAAGGGCATCGTCATCGGACGCGGCGGAGAGCGGCTTCAGGGCGTCGGCGCCCGCGCCCGTGCGGCGATCGAGCCGCTCGTCGGCAAACAGGTCTTCCTTTCGCTGCGGGTCAAGGTCGCGAAAGAATGGCAACGCGACCCGAAGCAACTGGGCCGTCTCGGATTCTGACCGGATTCACCAGCGAAAGGACCGCCATGAACCGCATTCTGTCCCTCGGATCGATGGCCGTCGCGGCCGCGATCATCCTCGGCGGGTGCAGTCTGCTGCCGTCGGTGCCGACGATCGATCCGCCGCAGACGGAGAGCCCCACGGCTGCTCCGACAGGCCCGCCTGCGGGCTTCGAGGAGCTCGCGCACTGCGACGGCGCTCCCGAGACCCCGTGGGTCTGGGTCGACGGGTTCCCGGCAGCAGAATTCGAGGCATCCGGTGCGACGGCGGATTGCGGCGACACCTGGCCGCAGGACGACGGCGAGACCTTCGTCAACATCACGGCCTACGCCATGACGGTCGAGCAGCTCGATGCATTCGGCGCCGCGCTCGAGGCGTCCGGCTACGAGAAGCTCTTCGATGACTTCACCCCCGGAACGCCGTCGGGTGAGTCCTACTACGGGGCGCGCGACTACTACCTCGATGGCGTCTCCGACGGGGCGTTCACCCGCCTGGCGATCGAGATCTATCCGACCGACGCGAGCGAGACCACGTGGACGGCCTACATCGACTACCTCTCGCCCGAGACACGGGCGCTGTAGGAGGAGAGTCCGGGCCTAGGCGGCCTAGGCGGCCCAGGCGGTCGCGACCATGTCAGGCAGCAACGGTGCCGCATCCACGTTCGTCATGGAGATGTAGATCCACACGTCGTCGCGCGTGAAGGTGGTCTCGACCGTGTCGACCGGGAACTGCGAGTTCGGCGTCGTCTTATCGCAGCGAGTGCCCTCGAGCGCCTCGGTGCAGACGAATCCGGAGGCCTCGACGACCGCGAGATACGCGGCGCTGTCCGCCGCGGGGGCGGAGTAGTAGATGATGTCGCCGCCGGTCGTGTCCCCGGTGAACCAGGAACAGGTCAGCAGCTTGCTCGCCGAGGCGGGCGCGGGGCGCACCAGGTCGGCCGGGTCGCGCTCATCGATGCCAGAGAACACCTGGTTGAGGGTGATCTGCGAGGCGATCGCACCGCAGTCCACGGGGAGGGAGAAGGCGGGGCCGGACGGCTCCTCGGTCGGCGTGGCGGACTCGCTCGGCTCGGACGTATCGCTCGGGGTGTCATCGACCGGATCGGACGGCTGGCAGCCCGTCAGGGCGAGCGCTGCGAACGCCAGCGGGACGACGATCAGGGCGATGCGGGCGGAACGGGTCATGACAGGCTCCTGAGTTCGGCGGATCGTCGCACCAGGATAGGGCAGCGTACGGATACATCCGCAGGATGATCCGGTGCGCCGCTGGGACGACTTCGCGCCGCAGGACGTGCGACGGGGGGCCGCTGCACCTACCGTTGTCAGCATGTTCCGCACGTTGTCAGCTCGCCAGTGGGCCGTCGACGTCGCGGTGCCGGTGCTTCTCGTGCTCCTCGGGCTCACCGTCGTCCTGGGCAGCGGCAGGGGCCCGGTCCTGGTCGTCATCGGCATGGGCGTAGCGCTCATCCCGAGGCGATTCAGTCCCATCCTGTCCCTCGGCATCGCCTGGGTGGTGTGCCTGACGCAGGTGCTGGTCGATGTACCGCCGAATCCGGCCAATCTCGCCGTGCTGGCGATCCTCTACGCGACGGCCGCCTACGGGACGCCGGTGGTGCGCTGGATCGGATTCGCGTCGGCCTTTGTCGGCGCAATCGTCATCGCCGCGTCGATCGCGCTCCCGCGCGTGCTGGACGACCTCGTCGTCGGCGACGTGTCGAACGTCCTCAGTCTCAGCAATTCGCTCGCCGCGGCCGTCCTGGTCTTCCTCACCTCGCTGGTCGCGTTCCTGCTGTCCTGGACGAGTGGGCTGCTGGTACGCACCTGGTGGCGGGCGCTCGACAGCCGGCGCGTCGCCGTGCTGGCCGAGCAAGAGGTCGCGGCAGAGCAGGAGCGCACCCGCATCGCCCGCGACATGCACGATGTCGTCGCCCACTCACTGGCGGTCGTCGTCGCGCAGGCCGACGGCGCCCGCTACATCGCCTCGAAGGATCCGGCGGCGACCGAGGCGGCCCTTGTGACGATTTCGGCGACGGCACGCGAGGCCCTGTCCGACGTGCGTGTCCTGCTCGCCCAGCTGCGTCACGCCCAGGGGGACGTCCCGCAGCCGACCCTCGTCGACCTCGAGCGACTGCTGGAGCAGGTGCGGGCGGCCGGGCTGACCGTCACCGAGGAGGTGAGCGGCTCCGCCCTGCAACTCGGCACCGCGCAGCAACTCGCGGTCTACCGCATTGTGCAGGAGTCGCTCACCAACGCCCTCCGGCACGCCGACGTCCGCGAGCCGGTCGCCGTGCATTTCGGATGGGTTCCGCACGGGCTGAACCTCACCGTCTCGAGCGCGCTCAAGCCGCCGACCGGGCGCACCGGCGCGATCAAGACCGGTGCCACGTCGAGTGGCCACGGCATCGCCGGCATGACCGAACGGGCTCTGCTGGTCGGCGGCCACCTGACGGCGACAGCGGAGTCGGGGCGATACCTCGTGCGCGCGTGGCTGCCCGCCGCCCCCGTGCCGGTCGATGAAAGCGCGACGACGGGAGCGAGCGCATGAGCGCGAAGATCCGCGTCGCTCTCGTCGACGACCAAGCGCTGTTCCGCACCGGCATCCGGATGCTGGTCGACTCCCAGCCCGACCTCGCCTTCGCGGGGGAGGCGGGCAACGGTCGCGACGGCATCGACCTCGTCGAGGCGAGCCGTCCCGATGTGGTGCTCATGGACATCCGGATGCCGGTCATGGATGGCATCGAGGCGACAGAGCGCATCATGGCCGCCGCCGATGCTCGCGGGACGGCCGCTCCGCGGGTCATCGTGCTGACCACGTTCGATCTCGACGAGGCGGCGACCCGCGCGATCCGCGGGGGAGCGAGCGGGTTCCTGCTGAAGGATTCGGATCCGGAGTTCCTGCTCGCGGCGATCCGCGCGGTTCACGCGGGCACGGCCGTCGTCGCCCCCTCGGCGACGCGGGAGCTCTTCCGGCACTTCGACTCCCGTGCCGCGAGCGTGCCCCAGCCGGAGGCGTTCGGCACGCTCACCGCCCGCGAGCGCGAGGTCTTCGTGCTCGCCGCCCGCGGTCTCAGCAACTCCGAGATCGCGGCGAACGAGTTCCTCAGCGAGGCGACCGTCAAGACGCACATCAGCCGCATCCTGTCGAAGCTGTCGCTCCGGGATCGGGTGCAGCTCGTCGTGTACGCGTTCGAGCACCGGCTGACCGACTAGGCCGGGGCCGGGCGGGATGATGGCAGATCATCCGCACGACTGATGGGCACGAGACGCCAGCCCGATCCGCGCGACTCAGCCGCTCCGTAGCGTCGGAGACATGCAGATCACGACGACCGACATGGGCCTCGTCGCCCGCGTCCAGAACCTCAGCAAGAGCTATGGCACCGAGCGCACGCGCGTCGATGCTCTCCGCGACATCTCGCTCGGCATCCGGCGCGGTGAGTTCACCGCCATCATGGGCCCGTCGGGCTCCGGCAAGTCGACCCTGATGCACATCATGGCCGGTCTCGACGCTCCCACCAGTGGGCAGGTGTGGCTGGGCGACTCCGAGATCGGCGGGATGTCGGACGCGCAGCTCACGGTGCTGCGGCGCCGACGGGTGGGCTTCGTGTTCCAGTCGTTCAACCTCGTGCCCACGCTGGATGTCGAGGGCAACCTCCTCCTCCCGTTCGAGCTCGACGGGCGCCGCCCGACGAACAAGGAGCGCGACTGGATCGACGAGCTCGAGTCGGCCCTCGGCCTCACCGGCCGTCTCAAGCACCGTCCGCACGAGCTCTCGGGTGGCCAGCAGCAGCGCGTCGCGATCGCCCGCGCTCTGGCCACCCGGCCGGAGCTGGTCTTCGCCGACGAGCCGACCGGCAACCTCGACTCCCGCACCGGTCGCGAGGTACTCGGCCTGCTCCAGAACGCGAGCCGCCAATACGGCCAGAGCATCGCCATGGTCACCCACGACCCGATCGCCGCCAGCTTCGCCGACCGCGTGATCTTCCTGGGCGACGGACGCGTGGTCGAGGACCGTGCACACATGGAGGCGGCCGAGATCGGCAGCTTCATGCTCGCCATGGAGGTGCCGGCGTGAGCGCACGCACCCCGGCGTCGGTTCGCACGCCCATCCGTGAGCATCTGCCGAGCGTTCTGGTCGCCGCGCTGAGCGCCGCGTTCGGCGTCGGGCTGCTGCAGATCACCGGCTTCATGGCGGCGGCCATCTCCGCCCAGTCCGGCGGCAGTCAGACCGTGGGCATCATGTTGCAGATCGTGGCGATCGTCTTCATCGTGATCGCCGTGTACGTCAGCGCCATCATCACCGCCAACACCTTCGGCACCATCGTCGCGGGCCGGGCACGCTCCATCGCTCTGCTCCGCCTGCTCGGCTCGAGCGCCACGGCTCAGCGAACAGCCATCGCATCCGAGGGCCTCTTCGTCGGCGTGGTCGGCACCGCCATCGGGGCCGTGGTCGGAACCGGGGTAGCGATCGGGCTCGCGCGCCTGTCGATCGGCCTCGACATCCTCCCGGAGACGTCGTACGGATTCTGGGACCCGGTGCTGATCCTGCCGCTGGTCGGCGTGATTCTCACCACCTGGACGGCATCCTGGGTCGGCTCGCGACGCGTGCTCAGCGTCACGCCTCTTCAGGCGCTCGGCGGCTCGGAGGAGCTGAGCCGCGAGGAGACGGTGAAGCGCCCGGGCCGCAATGCGCTGGCGCTCGTGCTCAGCATCACCGGGTTCCTGTTCCTGCTGCTCGGCATCGTGGTCGGCCTTGCCAACCCGATCGGAGTGCTCGTCGGTCTCGTGGGCGGCATCCTGTCGTTCACCGGAATCGTGTTCGCGGCCGACCTCGTCATGCCTCCGGCGCTGCGCCTCGTCGGCCGGATGCTGGGGCGATCCGCGGCGGCACGCCTCGCGGCCGAGAACGCGCTCCGCCACCCGCAGCGCAGCTCGCGAGCGACCATCGGCCTCGTCATCGGAGTCACGCTGCTCATGACGTTCGGCGTGGCGATGGTGACCTGGCAACAGATCCTGCTCGCGGCGCAGGAGGCCCAGCCGCAGCTGTACGAGGGCGTCGATCAGGTCGTCACGGCGATGGTCACGATCTTCTCGATCCTGATCGGATTCAGCGGCATCATCGCGGCCGTTGGCCTTGTCAACAACCTGTCGCTCAGTGTGCTCCAGCGCACGCGGGAGCTCGGCCTGCTGCGCGCTCTCGGATTCTCGGTGCAGCAGCTGCGCCGCATGATCCTCTCCGAGAGCGCCCAGCTCACCCTGACAGCGGTGCTGCTCGGCATCGTGCTCGGAGGCTTCTACGGCTGGGCGGGGGCTCAATCGCTGCTCGGCTCGCTGAACGGGGCACCGGGCCTGATCTTCCCGGCGGTGCCGTGGGTGATCCTGGCTGTCGTCGTCGTCGGCGGGGCGACCATCACTGCGATCGCGAGCTGGGCGCCGACGCGACGCGCGACCCGGGTGTCCCCGATCACCGCGCTGTCGGTGGAGTAGCGCATCGGTGGGCGCGCCTATCGTTGTCCCGTGAGGATCGATGTGTTCGGCGGCTGGTCCGTCGAACACGACGGCGCGCCCGTCGAGGTCACGGGCGACCGGCAGCGAGGACTGCTCTTCCGGCTGGCGCTCGACCCCGGCACGGTGGTCGCCTACCGCGCTCTCGCCGAGGACCTGTGGCCCGGCGACCTCCCCGAGAACCCTCGTGCGTCATTGCAGTCATTGGTCGCCCGGCTGAGGCCGCAGCTTCCGATCGGGGTCCTCGCGTCGGCGCCGGGAGGATACCGCCTCGAGATCGCGCGCGACGACGTCGATGCCGTGCGATTCCAGGATGCCGTCGCGGCCGCCGGCGCAGCGCCGCCCGAGCAGGCGGTCATTCTCGCATCCGAAGCCCTTGCCCTCTGGCGTGGCGCGCCCTGGACGCCGGGGGAGGGCTACGACTGGTTCGAGAGAGCGCTCCGCGACGACCGCGCCGTGGCGATCGGGCTCGGTGGGTCCGTCCCCCGCGCCGGGTTCGCTGAGGCGTCGTCGGCGATCCCCGCACCCCGGACCGGCCTCATCGGGCGCGCCGATGAACTGGCGGCCGTCGCCTCGGCGCTCGCCCGGTCCCGCTTGACCACCATCATCGGACCGGGTGGTGCAGGCAAGACCCGGATCGCTGTAGAAGTCGCCCGGAACACCCCGGGCGCCGTGCTGGTCGAGCTGGCTCCGGTCTCTGCCGACGAACTCTGGGCTGCGCTCCTCGGCACGCTCGGCCGGGACCTGCGCACGGCCGACGGTCAGTCCGCGGCAAGCAGCGCGCGAGACAGGGTCATCGCCGCGCTCGCCGGACGTGACGCCCTGCTCGTGCTCGACAACTGCGAGCACGTCGTGGAGGCCGCCGCCGCCGTGACGCACGATCTGCTCGGGGCCCTTCCGCGCCTCCGTGTGCTGGCGACAAGCCGCGAGCCTCTCGGGGTCACGGGGGAGGCCTTCGTCGCTCTCGGCCCACTCGCCGATCGCGACGCCGAGCATCTCTTCGCGGATCGTGTCCTCGCCGCTCGCGGACTCGCCATCGCAGCCGAAGACCAACCGGCTGCCGCTCGGGTGCGCGAACGCCTCGACGGCCTCCCCCTCGCGCTCGAACTGGCGGCCGCCCGGACACGGACCCTGACCATCGCTGAGCTCGACACCGGGCTCGACGACCGTTTCGCCTTGCTCGCTGCCGGACCACGCACCGCGCTCCCGCGGCATCAGACCTTGCGCGCACTGATCGACTGGAGCTGGGATCTCCTCGACGAGGCCGAGAAGCACATGCTGGCCTCCGTGGCGATCTACCCGGCGGGCATCGCCGTCGCCGATGCGGCGGCCACCGCGATCGCGCACGGCGGCACGGTCGGGGAACTGGATGCGCTCGTCGACAAGTCGCTGCTGCAACGGGTGGCGGGGCGGTACCGGGCTCTGGAGACGATCCGCGAGTACGGACTCGAGCGGCTGGTCGAGTGGGGCGTCCTCGATGCTGAGCGCAGCATCCAGCTCGCCCGCCTTGCCGATGCCGCGGCCGGGCGAGACCGGATCATCCGCGGCGCCGGCGTGCTCGAGGCCATCGCCTGGTTCGATGCCGACGAGGACAACATCGCGGCGGCGTTGCGGTTCGGCGTGGATCGGTCCATCGCGAAGGACACCGTCCGGCTCGCCGCGGCGACAGCGTGGTACTGGGTGATCCGCGATCGTAACGAGGAGGCGAACTTCTGGCTGTCGGCGGCGGCTCCACTGGCCGTCGATCTCGACAGCGACGAAGCGTTGCTGGTGCACGCCGTTGGGATGCTCTCGCGGGTCTTCGGCGGGATTGCCGAACGGCGTGACGAGGGTGACGAGCGCGGGACTCCGACCTTCCCTCCGCAGCTCGACGACGAGGCCAGAGCGGACCTCGGCGACCTCGTGCGGCAGGCGCGCGGTCGCTCGCATGATCTGTTGCAGGTGATTCCGGTGCTCATGGGGGCGTTCGAGAACGCGATGGACCAGGGGAACTGGCCCGTCTCGATCGAGATCCCGCACGGGGAGGACGAACAGCTCGGCGATTGGCCGCGCGGGATGGTCACCGTCATGCGCGCGGCGGGCGCACAATGTCGGCGCCGTCGACGAGCTCGGCGAAGAGTCAGCACGGGCGATCGAGTTGTTCGAGCGCAGCGGCGACCTGTGGGGTCTCGCCCTCTCCAAGCAGATGCGCGCCGAATGGCTCATCCTCGACGGTCAGTTGGAGCTCGCTCTCCGGCTGAACGACGAATCGACAGAGCTGATGCGCCAGATCACGTCGGCATGGGATCTGCAGCAGCAGCAGGGTTCGTCGATCGGGATATTGGCGCGGCTCGGCCGGATCGACGAGGCGATCGCGCGCGCCGAGTCGCAACTCGCGTCGGCGAAGGCGATCGGATCCTCGCGCGCCGTCGTTCTGGGCGAAGCCGCCATCGCGATGCTGCACCTGTCGCTCGGCGACGCCGATGCGGCGGAACCGCACCTCGCCGAACTCGACTCGGCGATCGCCGAATGGCCGGGAGTTCCACTTCAGTTGATCTCCATGACCGATGCCGCCCGCGCCGGATACGCCCGTCTCCGCGGCGACCTGGAGGCCGCGGGAGATCTGCTCCGATCGGCCGCGGATTCCGCCGTGGCGAGCGGCGATCACCCGATCATGGCGATGGTGGCGCTGGCCGTCGGAACTCTCGCGATCGATCGCGGGGATCTCCCCGATGCACGTCGCGCTCTCGCCCTTGCCGTGCTCTTGCGCGGAGCGCCGGACCCGCACGATCCCACCGAGGCTGGCCTGCGGGAGGCCCTCGGCCTGACGGCGACCAGCCCCGTCCCCGCGCTCGAGAGCGGGGAGACGGGGCTCGACCGGGAGGCGGCCGCGGCCGCCCTGGCTCAGATTTTGCGGCGGTAGGCCCAGGTCGCGAGGGGGAAGAACACCCCCACCAGTACGACGCAGCTCGCGACGACCCAGAGGATCTCGCCGCCGAGCGTCGTTCCCGGCGCCATGACCGACGGCCCGACGAGCAGGCCCCGCATCGACTCGATGACGTGCGTCACCGGGTTGATCTGCACCCAGCCCTGCAGCCAGTCCGGCAGGGTCGAGGCGGGAACGAACGTCGACGAGCCGAAGGTCAGCGGGAACACCAGCAGGAACGACAGCCCCTGGACGGCGCCCGAACTGCGCGCCAGCATCCCGACGAGCACGGATACCCAGCTGAGGCTGATGGCGAACGTGATCATCAGCAGGACCGCGATGACGACGAAGTACCACGGCGTGTGGAACCGGAAGCCGATCGCGACACCGAACAGCAGGCTCACGCCGACCGCGATGCTGTGCCGCACGATGTCGCCGCTGACCGCACCGAACAAGGGAGCGGAGCGGGCGATCGGCAGCGACCGGAATCGGTCGAAGACGCCGTTCTTCAAATCGGTGTTGAGGTTCACGCCGATCGTCATGGCGGTGAACATGATGGTCTGCACGATGATGCCCGGCAGGGCGAACTGCAGGTAGTCGGACGTATTGCCCGCCACAGCTCCGCCGAAGATGAAGACGAACAGCACGGTCAT
>JBDSKH010000132.1:0-16397 GCA_039917005.1 Pseudolysinimonas sp. | reverse complement strand
GTGTGCTCGAGGCGGCCGGGGATGAACTTGGCGTCGACGATGCCGAACTCGTCCATGTCACGACCGAACCTCCACTCGAGGTAGCCCTCGCGCACGAAGTACGGCTCGGCGCCGAAGAAGTCGGTGTACCAAGCCTGCGCCGCCGCCATGTCGGCGGCCTGGAAGTTGGAGGTGGCCATGCCCTGAAGAGGGTTCGTGTGCTTTGTCATGACTCCATCTTGCTCGACATAAGTGCTCACCTTCTGACCACTTTTATGTGAGATTCTGAACTCATGCGCGCAGACCGCCTGGTGGCCACACTCCTGCTGATGCAGGCACGCGGCCTCGTCACCGCGGCCGAACTGGCCGAGGAGCTCGAGATCTCCGTCGCCACCGCGCGGCGCGACCTCGAAGCGCTCTCGGCCGCCGGCATCCCGGTCTATCCGCAGCGCGGACGCAACGGGGGCTGGGCACTGCTCGGCGGGGCTCGCACCGACCTCAGCGGCCTCTCCTACCCCGAGATGCAGGCGCTGTTCCTGCTCATCGGGCCGGCGGCCGCCGTGTCACCCGACGCGAAAGCCGCCCTGCGCAAACTCGTGCGCGCGCTGCCGGAATCGTTCCGGGCGCAGGCGCAGGCCGCATCCGACGCCGTCGTCGTCGACGCCTCCCGCTGGGGTGACCGGCCGAAGGTTCCCGCCTCGCTCCTCGAAACCCTGCGCACCGCCATCGTCGGCCGGGACACCCTGCTGGTCGGCTACCGCGAGGACGAGCCGCGCGAGCTCGACCCATGGGGTCTCGTCGACAAGGACGGCATCTGGTACCTCGTGGCAGGAACACCGCGCGGCCGTCGCACCTTTCGGGTCGACCGGATGACCTCCGCCGAGCCGAGCGGCGCGGGTTTCGAGCTCCCCGCCGATTTCGATCTGGCTGACGCCTGGGCACAGATCTCCGAGGAGCTGGAGGGGCGGCGCTCGGGCACCTCGGCCGAGGTCACGATTCCCGAAGCGCTGGTCACCCCGCTGAGCGACGTCCTCGGGGCGCGTCATGTCGAGCGGATCGTGCCCGCCGAGGGCGGCCGCGCGCACCTTCGCGTCACGTCGAACACGCCCGGAATGCTGGCCCGCCAGCTTGCCGGCTGGGCGCCGGAGATCGACGTTCTGGGCCCGCCGGACGTGCGTGCCGCACTCGCCGCGATCGGCACAGACCTCGCTAACCGCTTCAGCGCGCCGATACCCTGACCGCGTGGAATTCGATTCGTTCGTCGTGTCGCTGCTGATCCTGCGGGACGACGCGCCGCTTCTCGATGATGGAGCCGCGAGCGCACTGCAGGACGCCCACCTCGACTACCTCGCCACCCTCCACGAGCAGGGTCACCTGATGGCCGCCGGCCCGCTCGGCCACGACGGCTTCCGCGGTCTGTCGATCCTGCGCGGCACGGTGGATGAGGTGCGCGCCCTGAAGGAGGCCGACCCCGCCGTGCAGATCGGCCGCTTCCATGTCGTAGTGATGCCCTGGCAGGTGCCGGCCGGGGCCGTGCACTTCACCCCGACGCGCTTCCCGCACTCGATCGCCGACGTCGAAGGCGACTGACGAGCGGCTAGCCCCGCATCACCTCTAGCCCGAGTCGATCCGCGAGCGCGCCGAGCGCGCCGTCCACCGCATCCCGGATCGCCCGCCTGAAGCGCACGTCCTCGAACACGGCGTCGACCCGCAGCACGCCCTCCGCCCGCTCGGCCGTCGCGTCGACCTTTCCGATAAGCCGGTCGCCGTGCAGAATCGGCAACGCGAAATAGCCCCACCGCCGTTTCGCCGCCGGCTTGTACATCTCGAGCGCATACTCGAACTCGAACAGGTCGGTCAGCCGGTCCCGCTCGAAGACGAGCCGGTCGAACGGCGACAGGATGACGGTGCGGCCGGTCTGCTCCGCGCTCGCGAGCGCCGCCGCATCGACCCGCCAGGCACCGGGAAGCCCCTCGATCGTGGCCTCCACGCCGATTCCGCGCATGTCGAACTGCTCGACGGGCGTCCCCCTCGCCTTCTCGCGGACAACTCCGAGTGCCGCGAGCCGGCGCTCGTTGCGCGCGCGCAACGCGTCGTCGGGGTCGGCGGGCTCAACGTCGGGGAACACCTCCCCGGCGCGGTCGAACACCCGGTAGCGGCCCTCGTGCCCGACGACCGCGAGTTCGCCGTGCACGTGCATGAGGTCGAGCATCTTCGGCACGTTGCGGTTGTTCGTCCATCCCGACGACGGCCACGGGACGATGGACTCGTCGGGGATGTCAGCCGACGTGAGCGGGCCGAGGTCCGCCAGGCGGGCGAGCACGCCGCGACGAAACCGCGCGTTCACCTCGAGCCACTCGCGGGTCGCCGGGTAGGGCGAGGGTGCGCGCATCAGCGGCAGGAAGATCGGCAGATCCTCGATCGGCCGCAGCATCCAGTCGTATTCGAAGAGTCGCCCGTCGGCGACGGCCCGATTCAGGAGCCCGGGCACGTAGCCGTCGCCGAGACGTGACCAGCAGATGTGATCGGCGGCCGCAGCGACGGCAGCCGTCAGCTCGACCCGCAGAGCCGCGAGGCGACGGATCATGGTCACGAGATCCGGAGGCCGTTGGTCTCCGAGCTGCGCGGCCCGCACGACGATCGCCCGCGCCTCGGCGCGATCGAGCCGCAGCGTCATCCGACCGGCTGAGCCTGCGGTGAGATGTGCCGCCCCGCGACGGCCGACATGGTCTCGGCGAGCTGCTCCACCGCGATCTCGAGGCGCAGGTCGAGTCCGACGTCGAGCACTTCGCCGTCAGGCCGGATGCGGGTCGGCGCCTTCGAGACGCTCACCGGATCGACGAGCAGGGCATCGAGGGCCAGCAGCGACGGGATCAGCCCGGCGAGACCGCGCAGGCCTCCCGTCTGCCCCGGCGAGGCACTGAGAAGCAGCACGGGTTTGCCGTACAACCCGGTCGAGCCCGCCAGCCAGTCCAGCGCGTTCTTGGTGACGCCCGAGGGCGCGTGCACGTACTCGGGCGAAGCGATAACGGCACCGTCGCACGCCTCGGCGAGCAGGCGGAACTCACGCACCGCACCGGGCAGCGAATCGGGACGGTCCAGACCCGGATCCATGAGCGGCAGATCCCGGATCAGCTCGGCTCCCACGAAGCGGAAGCCGGGCGCGCGATCCTGAACCGCGGTCAGCAGCGCCCGATGCAAAGACTCCTCGCGCAGACTCCCGCAGATCGCGAGAACCGTGATGCGCTCCATGAACGGAGCCTAATCCCGAATCAGCGCGACAGAGTCTTCAAAACCTCGTCAAGCTGCGCGAACGTCTCATGCAGGGCATCCTGCGCGCCGGTACCCGCGGCGTCGAACGCTTCCTTCGACGGGTAGAGCTCGGTCAGGACGAGGTGCGTCGTGCCGTCGTGCTCCTCGAGAGTCACGGTGGTGACCGATGCGCTGTCCTCACCACCTTCGTCGTTGGTCCAAACGATGCGGGAGTTCGGCACGACCTCGAGGTATCGGCCGTGGAATGCCATCGTGTTCGCGGGATCATCGCCGAACACCAGGCGGTACGTTCCGCCGGTGCGCACATCGAGCTCGCACGAACGCAGCGTCGCGCCCAACGACTGCGGCACCCACCATTGCTCGAAGAGCTCAGCCTTGCTCCACGCCTCGAACACGAGACGGGCAGGGCAGTCGAACGTTCGAGTGACGACGACCTCGCGATCGGACGACATGTGGACCGTCGTGGAGTTCTTGCCGGACTCAGTCTTCATCGAACTTCTCCTTTGCTTTGAGTTCTACGAGCACACGGTCCAGCGCATCGAAGCGCGCATCCCACAGCTCCCGATACCGCAGGATCCACTCCATCTCTTCCTCGAGACGGGACGGACCGATCGTGCAGGTCCGTACGCGCCCGACCTTCTCGGTGGTCACCAACCCCGCGAGTTCGAGCACGCCTACGTGCTTCTTCATGCCTGTCAGACTCATCTCGAATCTGACCGCGAGGTCGGTGATCGAGGCGTCGCCGCTCCCGAGATGATCGAGAACGCCGCGCCGGGTCGCGTCGGCAAGCGCGGCGAAAGACGAGGTGAAGCGAGTGTCGTAATGCTGAACCATTTGGTTCAGTATCGGTCAAACCACGGTCCGCGCGCAAGGGGCACCGCAAGATTCGCGCGGTGCTACGCGGATGCCGCGGAGAGCGCCGTGCGCAGACGTGCCTCGTCGACGCGCCAGATCGTGTGGACGCGGTCATCGATCAGCACGACGGGGATCTCATCGGCGTACGCATCGAGCAGGGCGGAATCGTCGAGGATCGACAGCTCCTCGAACGCGACCTCCGGATGGTCGGCGAGCACGCCCGCGACGACGACCCGGGCGTCATCGCACAGATGGCATCCCGGCTTGCCGAGGAGGGTCAGACGAGGCACCGACCTAGACTATGACGATGCCCGAGGATCTGCAGTCGCCCCCCGGCGAGCGCCCGATCCTCGCGTTCTTCGACGTCGACAACACGCTGATGCGCGGCACGAGCCTGTTCCAGCTCGGCCGCGAGGCGTGGAACAAGAAGGTCATCACCTGGCGCGACATCGCGCCGTTCGCCTGGCACCAGCGCCGGTTCATCAGCAAGGGCGAGAACGCGAACCATCTGAGGTCGGCGCAGGAGCGCGCGCTCGGCCTGTCCGCCGGGAAGAAGCAGAGCGAGATCGTCGAGCTCGCGGAGGGCATCTGGGAGCACCGCATCCGCCGGCGCCTCTACCCCGGAACCGTCGAACTCACGCAGGAGCACATCCGCAAGGGCCACCAGGTCTGGCTCGTGTCGGCGACCCCGTGGGAGATCGGCGACCTCATCGCCCGCAAGCTCGGACTCACCGGAGCACTCGGCACGCGTATCGAGGCGGTCGACGGCGTCTACACCGGGCAGCTCGACGGGCATGTTCTGCATCACGAGCGCAAGGCGGAGGCCGCGATCGCACTCGCCCGCAAGGCCGGAGCCGACCTCGCCGACTGCTGGGCGTACAGCGACAGCCGTAACGACATCCCGCTGCTCGAGGCGGTGGGCAACCGCGTGGTGGTGAACCCGGATGCGATCCTCACCATCCACGCGCGCACGCACAGCTGGCCGATCCTGCGCCTGACGCCGAAGAGCATCCGCGAGGCGCAACGGCGGGTGCGCCGCGAGGCGCGGGCCGTGCGCCGGTGGGGAAAAGAGAAAAGCGCCCGGCCCGAGGGCTAGGCGCTTAGATCTCGATCGGTCTCGATACGCGGCTGCGCCGCTACTCGACCCGCCGGCTACTTCTTGTTGCGACGCTGGTGACGCGTCTTGCGCAGCAACTTGCGGTGCTTCTTCTTCGCCATGCGCTTGCGGCGCTTCTTGATGACGGAACCCATGTTCACCTCGCTCGGTACGGATATGGACCCGGGTCCATAGTCCGAACCGCGGAAGCCTAACCTGGAGAGTCTAGCCGAAAGCGCTGCGAGCCAGAAAAGGCGCCGGTCAGCCCACCTGCGAATCGGGAAGCTCGATCGCGGCCACGACGGCCGATTCCGGGATGCGGTACGAGCGCCCGAAGCGGACGGCCGGAAGCTTGCCGGACTGCACGAGCCTGTACACCGTCATGTTCGAGACACGCATCATGTCGGCGACCTCGGCGACCGTGAGGAAGCGCACGTCGGACAGATCCGCCATTCCCGCCTCGATCCGGTGTGATTGGTGTGACTCCTGTGACAGGAGTTGACGCCTCAGAGTAGGCGTTCGCCTGCCTGCGGGGCAATCCCTCGTTCGAGAGTCGCGGTCCTTCAGTCGCCCTTGCCCCATTTCGGGAGCTTGTCGGCCACCCGCTCGCCGACCCGCTTCTGCGCCCCTTGAAGCTTCTCCTGCGCGGCCTCGAGGGCGACGCGGGCGGAGTGCGCGGTGTCCGCTGCGGCACGACCGACGCGATCGCCGACGTCGCTGCCGGCCCACGCGGCGAACACCGTCTGGCCGGCCGCGGCATCCTGATCGATCGACGCAGGATGCGACGGGCCGCCGAGGAAGGGCGTCAGCCAGTCCTCGAGCTCGCCGAACGGCGACGTGTCGAGGCGGTAGAAGCGGTGCTGGCCTTCGTCGCGCACGGTGACCAGCCCGTGGTCGCGCAGCACCTTGAGGTGCTTCGACACCGTCGGCTGGCTGATGCCGAGCTCGGTCACGAGTTCGCTGACGCTCACCTCCGCACCGCGGTGCTGCAGGCGGGTGAGCAGTTCGCGACGCGTGCCGTCGGCGAGCACGTCGAAGATGTCGGCCATACCTCAGGGTAGCCAGCACACCTGCGGAGTACCATCAAGGCGTCCTCGGGACGGACGACGGGAGAACGGATGCGCACCAAGCCGGTGCAGCGCGAGACGCTGCCGGCCCGCATCCTGGATGCGATCGGCGACTTCGCGGCGCGCAGCGCGGCGCGCTTCGCCGTCCTGGTCTTCGCGAGCCTCGTCGGCATCTTCACGGTGCTGTTCTCGCTGCCCGCCGCCACGACATCCGGCGAGCAGGCGCCCTTCGTCGACGCGCTGTTCACCGCGGTGTCGGTGATCTGCGTGACGGGCCTCTCGACCGTCGACATGGCGACGTTCTGGTCGCCGATCGGGCACGTCTTCGTCTTCGTTGGCGTCGAGATCGGAGGCATCGGCGTCCTGACGCTGGCGTCGATCCTGGGCCTCAACATCAGCCGCCGGCTCGGGCTTCGGCAGAAGCTCCTGGCCGCCGGCGATTCGAACCCGCAGCGCATCCGCCGAGGCCCGATCGCCGAGGGTCAGGCGATCCGGCTGGGCGAGACGGGCGGCCTGCTCGCCACGGTCGCGATCAGCGTGCTCGTCATCGAGGCGATCGTCGCCGCGCTGCTCTTCCCGCGCATGCTGCTCGCGGGCGTCGACCCCCTGAGCGCCGCCTGGCAGTCGATCTATACCGCGGCGATGGCCTTCACCAACACCGGGTTCCTGCCCACCGGCGAGGGTCTCGCGCCGTACTTCCACGATCTCTGGTTCCTTGTCGTGATCATGATCGGCGTCACGTTCGGGGCGATCGGTTTCCCGGTGATCTACACCCTGAGCCGCAACCTGCGTCGGGCCCGACGCTGGTCGTTGCACGTGAAACTGACCCTCGTCACGTTCGCCCTCCTGCTGGTCGGCGGCGCGATCGCCTACTTCATCCTCGAGTTCAACAACCCGCGGACGATGGCCGACTTCGACGTCGGGCAGCGCATCCTGCAGAGCTTCTTCATCTCGTCGATGTCGCGGTCCGGCGGCTTCTCGACGATCGACATGGCACAGCTCGACGGATCGAGCCTGCTCGTCACGGACATGCTCATGTTCATCGGAGGCGGGTCGGCATCCACGGCCGGCGGCATCAAGGTGACGACCCTCGCCATCCTGTTCCTGGCGGCTTTCGCCGAAGCTCGGGGCAACACCGAGATGGAGGCCTACGACCGCCGTATCCCGTCGGACGTGCTGCGCCTCGCGGTCAGCGTCGTGCTGTGGGGCGCGACGACGGTGGCCGGCGCGACCATCATCCTGATGCTCATCAACGACGAGCCCCTCGACTACGTGCTGTTCGACGTGATCAGCGCCTTCGCGACCTGCGGATTGAGCACCGGATTCACGCAGGGGTCGGGCGATGCGTCCCAGTACGTACTCGCTGCCACCATGTTCCTCGGTCGGATCGGTACTGTGACTCTGGCCGCGGCCCTCGCGGCGAGCACCCGGCGACAGCTGTTCCGGAGAGCGGAAGAGAGGCCCATCGTTGGTTGACAAGATCGCACATGACGCGCCGGTTCTGGTGATCGGCCTCGGCCGGTTCGGAGCCGCCACCGCGGGGCAGCTGCAGCGCCTCGACCGTGACGTGCTCGCCGTCGACGAAGACCAGGCTCTCGTGCAGAAGTGGTCGGAGCGCGTGACCCACGCGGTCCAGGCCGACGCGCGCTCGATCGACGCCCTCCGGCAGATCGGGGCCCAGGACTTCGCCATCGCCGTGGTCGCGGTCGGATCGTCGGTCGAGGCATCCGTGCTCATCACCGCGAACCTGGTCGACCTCAAGATCCCGCAGATCTGGGCCAAGGCGATCAGCCAGTCGCACGGCAAGATCCTCTCGCGCATCGGCGCGAACCACGTCATCTACCCGGAGGCGGAGGCCGGCGAGCGCGTCGCTCATCTGGTCTCGGGCCGCATGATCGACTTCATCGAGTTCGACGACGACTTCGCGATCGTGAAGATGTACCCGCCGAAGCCGATCCGCGGCATCACGCTGGCGGAGTCGCAGGTGCGACGCAAGTACGGCATCACCGTGGTCGGGGTGAAGAGCCCCGGCAAGGACTTCACCTACGCGACGCCCGAGACCGTGATCTCGAACCACGACCTCATCATCGCGAGCGGCAACACGGCCGACCTCGACCGTTTCGCCGCCCTGAACTCCTAGCCGCCGGTTGAGTAGCGACCGCAGGTCGCGTGTCGAAACCGGTTTCCCGGCAGGCTGATTTCGACACGCGGCTGACGCCGCTACTCAATCAGCGACCTTGCGCCATCTCCTCGGCACGCGCGATGGCGGATGCGGTGGCCCGGTCGAACACGGCCGTCAGGTCGGCGATCGCGATCTCCGCGATCGCCCGCTCGGTGGTGCCCTTGGGCGAAGTCACGCGGCGGCGCAGCTCCTCCGGCCCGACGTCGGATGACGCGAGCAGCTCCGACGCCCCGAGGAACGTCTGCTCCACCATCAGCCGCGCCTGCGCCTCGTCGAACCCGAGGTGCCGTGCGGCCTCGGTGAGCCTCTCGATGAGGAAGAAGACATATGCCGGGCCCGAGCCCGAGATCGTGGACAGCGCGTTCATCTGCTCTTCCGGCACCTCGACCACGGCGCCCACCGTCTCGAACAGGTCGCGCACGAGCGCGGTGTCGTCGGCCGAGGCCCGGTCGCCGGCCGCGAGCCCGGTCACCCCGCGACGGACGATCGACGGGGTGTTGGGCATCGACCGGAAGACGGCGTTCGGCACGAGTTCCTGCATGGTGGCGATCGTCACGCCCGCGGCCACCGAGACCACCAGGGCGTCGGGCTCGAAGGCGTCCCGCAACTCGCGCAGCAGATCGGGGACCATCGCAGGCTTGACGGCGACGAGCACCAGGCGGGCCCCGCGCAGGGCGGCCCGATTGGCATCCGGATCCTGCTCGCTCGACAGCGAGGTGACCCGTTCGGACCGCAGCGCTGCGGCCTTCGCCTCTGTGCGGTTCGTGACCGTGATCCCGTCGCTGGTGGCGCCGCTCTCGAGCAGGCCCGACAGGATGGCACCCCCCATCGAACCGGCTCCGAGGATGGCGATGGGCGGGAAATGAGCGGTCACGGTGCGAGTGTAGTTTGGGAGGCATGAGCACGTCCGGCGGCACCAGGGCCATCGTCGCCGCCTTCTCGGCAAACCTCGGCATCGCGATCACGAAGTTCATCGCATTCGTGTTCTCCGGCTCGAGCTCGATGCTCGCCGAGTCGGTGCACTCGCTCGCCGACTCCGGCAATCAGTTGCTGCTGCTGCTCGGAGGACGCAAGTCCCGCAAGGCGGCCGACGCGAAGCATCCATTCGGCTACGGGCGCGAGCGCTACGTCTACGCGTTCGTGGTGTCGATCGTCCTGTTCTCCGTCGGAGGCGTCTTCTCGCTGTACGAAGGCGTCGACAAGATCACCCACCCGCACGAGCTCGAAGTGCCGTGGCTGCCGATCGTGGTGCTGGTCATCGCGATCGGCCTCGAGAGCTTCTCGCTGCGCACCGCCATCGTCGAGTCGAATAAGGTGCGCGGCAAGGAGAGCTGGATCGACTTCATCCGGCACGCGAAACAGCCCGAGCTGCCGGTCGAGCTGCTCGAGGACATCGCCGCGCTCGCCGGGCTGGCGTTCGCGCTGGCCGGGGTCGGGCTCACGATCCTGACGGGCGACCCGATCTGGGACGGCATCGGCACGGTCGCGATCGGCGTGCTGCTCGTGACCGTGGCCATCGTCCTGGGAATCGAGACCAAGAGCCTGCTCGTCGGTGAGGGAGCCAATCGCGGCGACACCGAGAAGATCCGCGCCGCCTTCAACGCCAGCGAGCGGGTCGAGGCGCTGATCCACATGAAGACCCTGTACCTGGGCCCCGACGAGCTGCTTGTCGCGGCGAAGGTCGCCTTCCCGAAGACCACGAAGGTGCTGGATGTCGCGCGCGCCATCAACGAGGTCGAGGCCGAGATCCGCGCGGCGGTGCCGGTCGCCCGTGTCATCTACATCGAGCCGGACATCTATCAGGCGCCCGCCGCCGAACACCCGTCGACCGACGCGATCGTGATCAAGGGCGCCGACTGAGTCCGCAGCACGAGCTATGGGCCCTGATCACATGCTCGTCACCGCCCGCGCGCCCTACAGGAACCGCACAGACGACGTCGATACGGTTCCCACCGTGAATGTACGTGCGCGACACGGTCGCCTCCCCCGCCGTGGTGCGGTGAAGCCGATCCTCGCCATCCTCGCGGCCAGCCTCGCGGTGGTGCTCACGAGCACGGCGGCCGTCGCCGCCATCGCGGTCTGGCAGATCACCGACAGCTTCGAGCCGGGCGTCGACATCGAGTCGGACGGCGAGGCGCCGCCCAGCGTCGGCGCCATCGACGGGCCGGTCAACGTGCTCCTGGTCGGAAGCGACAGCGGTGGCGGCAACGAGGCCGCATACGGCGAGCGCGGCGAGAACCTTAACGACGTCACGATCCTTCTGCACATCTCCCCGCTCAGCAACACGGCCATCGCCGTCAGCATGCCGCGCGACCTCTACGTTCCCATCAGCAATTGCGAAGACGGCAACCCCGGCACGCGCAAGATCAACGAGGCCCTGACCTACGGCGGCCTGGCGTGCGCCGTGAGCACGGTCGAGAACCTCACGGGCCTGAACATCGGGTACGCCGCGAAGATCGAATTCGACGGCGTCCTCGCGATGTCGGATGCCGTGGGCGGCGTCACGGTCTGCGTGGCCGAGCCGATCCACGACCTCCAGCTCAAGTTCGACCTGGAAGCCGGGGAGCACACCCTGCAGGGATGGAACGCCCTCCAGTTCCTCCGCAGCCGCCACGGTGTCGGCGACGGCAGCGACACCACGCGCATCAGCAACCAGCAGTTGTTCATGTCGGCCCTGATGCGCAAGATCAAGAGCGAGGGCACGCTCACGAACCCCATCACCATCTACACGCTGGCCAAGGCCGCCTCCAGCAACATGCAGCTGAGCAACTCGCTCTCGTCCCTCGACACGATGGCGTCGATCGCGCTCGCGGTGAAGAACGTCCCGCTGGCGAACATCGCGTTCGTGACCTACCCGAGCGGATCGACCGTGCAGAACGGCGTCGCCGGCGTCGCGCCCCGCAAGGGCGACGCCAAGATCCTGATGGATGCGATCGCGGCCGACGCGCAGATCATCGTCACCGGTAAGCCCGGTGGTGGTGCCGTCGCGGGTGACGACATCGTCGAGACGCCGTCCCCCGAGCCGACGGGAAGCGGCGCTCCGACCATCGCACCCGTGGGCCCCACGGTCGTCGAGCTGCCATCGACGATCACGGGGCAGTCGGCGACCCAGCAGACCTGCACCAACGGCAACACGTTCTAGCGGCCAGGAGGCAGCTCTAGCGCCTGCCGGCGAAGAATTCCGCGAGCAGAGCGGCGCTCTCGTCGGCGAGCACTCCCGCGGTCACCTCGACGCGGTGCGGCAGTCGCCGATCCCGCAGCACGTCGTAGACGCTGCCGACGGCACCTGCCTTCTCGTCCCACGCGCCGAACACCAGGCGGGGGATGCGGGCGGCCATGATCGCGCCCGCGCACAGCACGCACGGCTCGAGGGTCACCACGAGGGTGGTATCCGTCAGATGCCAGTCCCCCCGCAGCTCGGCGCCGCGCCGGATCGCCAGCACCTCGGCGTGCGCGGTCGGGTCGTTCAGCTGCTCGCGCTCGTTGCGCGCGTGCGAGAGCACGGTGCCGTCCGAGTCGAGCAGTACGGCGCCGACGGGCACGTCGTCCGAGACGAACGACAGCCGTGCCTCCGCCAGGGCGGCGCGCATCGCATCCTCGTGATCGGCCATCCCGATGCCACCTCCCGCCGTTAGCATCGAGCGTATGCGAGTCCACGTGGCCGACCACCCCCTCATCACGCACAAGCTCACGGTGCTGCGCGACAAGTCGACGCCCTCGCCGACCTTCCGTGCGCTGGCCGAAGAGCTGGTGACCCTGCTCGCCTACGAGGCGACCCGCAACGTGCGCACCACGCCCGTCACCGTCGAGACCCCGGTCGCGCAGGCGAAGGGCCTCGCTCTCGCCGAACCGCGGCCGCTCGTGGTCCCCATCCTGCGGGCCGGGCTCGGGATGCTGGAAGGCATGGTCAAGCTGGTCCCGACCGCCGAGGTCGGCTTCCTCGGCATGGTCCGCAACGAGGAGACGCTGCAGCCCACCATCTACGCGGAGCGCCTGCCCGACGACCTGGCGAACCGCCAGTGCTTCGTGCTCGACCCGATGCTCGCCACCGGCGGCTCGCTCATTGCGGCCATCGACTATCTGTTCGCCCGCGGGGCTGTCGACGTCACCGCGGTCTGCCTGATCGGGGCGCCCGAGGGGCTCGAAGCCGTGAAGGCTGCGACCGAGGGTCGCGAGGTCACGATCGTGCTCGGTGCCCTTGACGACAAGCTCAACGAGGTCGGATACATCGTGCCCGGCCTCGGAGATGCGGGCGACCGGCTGTACGGCACCGTCTGACCGTTGCGGGATCGAAATCCGCCGGAATTGACATTTCTTGCGTCTATGCAACAAAATTGCGTCATGACCACCTCCGCGCACGCCCTGACCTCCTTCGAGGCTTCTGGGACGGCCGGCATGATGATGCCGGTCCGCATGGTCATGTGTTGTCGAATGTGTGCCTAAGAGGCATCACCCGTCGAGCTCACCTGTGTATTTCACAGAACTGAGCTCCCCCGGATGCTCGTCGGTTCCGACGTGGCTCCGCACCTCTGCACCCCGACACACCTGCGAGGCGATCTGCCGTGGATGACTTCCCCGCGACGCCCGCGATCGAGCAAGGATTCGACACCATGTCTCTCGCAACCATCGAAGATCTCCGTCCCACCGCCGCTCCCGTCCGCACCACGGCGGGCCCGGCATCCAGAACCCTGACGCCTGCGCCCGCGCCGGTTGAACCCCGTCCGGCGATCCGCGCGGTGCCCGTCGGCACCGAGGCCCGCGGCTTCGCGCTCTACATCGGCATCGACGAGCAGAAGGCCCTGGATGCCGGCACCGACCTCGGTGCGGTCGTCACGGCCCTGAAGCAGCTGGCCGCCGAGCTCGTGCCCGGAGCCGAGAGTTACGCGGCCGTCGCACTGGCCCCGGTCGGGTCCGGCGGGCGGGATGTCGACGTCGTGCGGCTCGCGCTGCAGGACCCGGCAGCCCTCGCCAAGCGCCGGCAGACGACCGTCGTCGAGCCGCCTGAGCCGAAGGGCGGCGTCGTGATCGACATCTCCCGCAAGCGCGTGCAGCTCGACGGCGAGACCGCGCCGCTCACCTACAAGGAGTTCGAGCTGCTGCAGTTCCTCGTGCTGCGCGAGGGCCGCACGATCGACCGCGCCGAGATCATCTCGACGCTGTGGTCCGACGGTGGCGACGAGGAGACGCCGAACGAGCGCACGATCGACGTGCACGTGCGCCGGCTCCGCTCGAAGCTCGGTGCCTACGAGGACATCGTGCGCACGGTGCGCGGCGCCGGATACCGCTTCGACCGCCACGCGGACGTCGCGATCCGCTGGGCCTCGACGCCGTCTCCCGACATCTTCTAGCCTCTCCGAATCACATTCAACTGTCAAGAATACTGGACTTTATATACTTGACTCACCCAAGGTTGTCCATTAAACTTTGGGTATGACCACGAAGACGCTCCCCACTACGCTCATCGAAGCGATTGTGTTCTTCTCGGACCTGAACGTCTGCACGCAGTTCGTCGCGGCGTTGCGGTGGCCGGAGGGGCCGGTGTGTGAGCGCTGCGGGTCGGTCGAGTATTCGTACCTGTCCACTCGTCGCCTGTGGAAGTGCAAGGCGTGCAAGCGCCAGTACTCGGTCAAGGTCGGCACGATCTTCGAGGACTCAGCCCTGCCGCTGTCGAAGTGGCTCCCCGCCGTGTGGCTGATCGCGAACTCCAAGAACGGTGTTTCATCCGCGGAGCTGGCCCGGTCGCTCGGCGTCACTCAGAAATCGGCGTGGTTCATGTTGCACCGCATCCGCTTGGCGATGAAGGCTGGGAGCCTGGACAAGATCAGCGGTACCGCTGAGGTTGACGAGACCTATGTCGGCGGGCTGTCCAAGAACATGCACGAGATTGACCGCAAGACGAAGATCAAGCGCGGCGCGGCGGGGCATAAGACCGCGGTCATCGGCGCGCTGGAGCGGGGTGGCGAGGTTCGCGCCGAGGTCGTCGGCGACACTACGGGCGCAACCCTTCAGGGTTTCGTACGCGACAATGTCGAGACTGGCGGAGTCGTCCACACCGACTCCGCGCGTGGCTACATCGGTCTCCGCGACGACTACGACCACAGCTTGGTCGATCACACCTTGGGCCAATACGTGAACGGCCAGGTCCACACGAATGGGATTGAGAACTTCTGGGCGCTGCTGAAGCGTTCGATCAAAGGCACCTACATTTCAGTGGCCCCGTATCACCTGGAGCGCTATGTAGACGAGCGCGTGTTCGCGTTCAACCACCGCGCGCTCCCCGATCTCATGCGGTTCAACTTGGTGATCCGTTCGGCCCCTGGTCGTCGCCTCACCTATGACGAACTGACCGGGAAGGCATGATGTCGAAACGCAAGAAGGAAACGCCTGCTGAGTACCGGGCCTTCGAGGACTTGACCCGGGATCTACTTGAGGTCTCCAAGGAAGACCTAGACAGGGCGCGGAAGGCAGAATCCGACGCGCCCCGGGGTCCACTACCCAAACGAGAGCGACCTGCATTAAAGTAGGAAGTGGAGATGACGGGACTTGAACCCGTGGACGCCTGTTTTTGAGACCAGCACCGCGACCTGCCATCCCCGGTAACGGTGCCGACGACCTAGTAAGTCGCCGGCACCTGGACCAGTAAGAAACGAATGGGCTTAGCCCTCGCCCCCCGCCCGGGCCTCAACAACTTAGGCGGGGGGCTTCTTATCTCCTCATGTCTGCTCCGAACCTTCGCCCGGACCCGGGTGTGGCCCGGGAAACATCAGTAGCGTTTCTGGCACGGCCTGGTAGTAGTAGCCGCCGGAGGTAGCCTGATGGATCGGTCGGTCGGGGCTGAGCGCCAGACGTCGCAGCGCGGTTCCGTAGGCGTTATCGCCTGCTTTCAGACCCGGGTCGTAGAGGCCCGCGTCGCGGACGTGGCCCAGAACCTGCTTCAACTTCATCACCGCGTTCGGATGCTGCTTCATCACACCCAGGATGGCGTCACGGGGCAGCGGGTAGACCTTCACCAGTGCAGCGTCGTTGCTCGTGGCGGCTGATCCGTTCGCTGACTCCAGGGCCGCGACCACTGATTCCCACTTGGCGACCGAGCGCCGCGCGACTGCAAGCTCCGCGCGGGCGTCGATAAGCATTTGCTCGAGAGTGTCGGCGACATCTGGCTTTGAGACCATGTGACAAAACCTACACCCGTTGCGGACAGAATCCCAACTCACATCCATGTAAGTCCTCAAACGGTTTCCGAAACCTGTGGGCAACTCCGTGGACGACGGTGGACAAGTCAGGTGAGAGGTTGCCCATGTTGCGGTGCATCCTCGGGGTTTGCTAGAGATCGATGTGTTACCTTAGGCGGCTGTCGTGCGTTCGAGCGATACGATTTCGCGCGAGAGGGGTACAGATGAGCGTCGTCCTATCTGGATCACCAGCTGTGGTGGCAGTACTCCTTTCAGCGGCCCGAACAAGCGGGTTCGTCATCACGCGGATGAAGCTTGCCAAGCTGCTCTATCTGGCGGACGTGCGCGCCACCGAATCGCTGGGGCACGCGGGCTCTGGATTTACGTGGAAATGGCTGAATTACGGGCCGTATGACATGGCGATCGAGGCGGTCGAGAAGGGCCTCCACGATCGCAAGATTATCGAGCACGATGTCACCGCGAACTACTACGGCAGTCCTGAGCATCGTCTTCGCCTCCGGTTCATGCCACAGATCGAAGTGGACGCCGCCTACGCCGAGATCGTCGGAGCGATTGTCCTGGAGTATGGAGCGCATTCGCCCACGACGTTGAAGGACCTGACGTACGAGACCCCGCCTATGCTCGCCGCTCAGGAGCTAAACATCCGCGGCGTCGTCCTTGATCTGACGACTCCCAGGCCCGTCCCCGACATGACCGATCGACTGGCGGAGTTCAACGAAATATTGAGAGTCCAGCCGCCTCAGGAGACCGAG
>JBDSKH010000131.1:0-14175 GCA_039917005.1 Pseudolysinimonas sp. | reverse complement strand
CGCGGATCACGAACATGTCGACCCCGGCATCCACCACGGCCTGGTAGTGCTCCTGCGTGCGCTGGGGGCTCAGAGCGCCGGCCACGGGTACGCCGCTGGCGCGGATCTCGGCGAGACGCTCCTTGATCAGGGCGGGCTTGATCGGCTCGGCGTAGATCGCCTGCATGCGGGTCGTGGCATCGCCATCAGAGAGGCCGCGGATCTCCTTCAGCACTTTCTCGGGGTCGTCGTAGCGGGTCCAGACGCCTTCGAGGTCGAGCACGCCGAGGCCGCCGAGCTTGCCGATCGCAATGGCGGTCGAGGGGCTGACGACCGAGTCCATGGGGGCGGCGAGCACCGGGATGTCGAACGTGAACGCGTCGATCGTCCAGCTGACGCTGACGTCCTGCGGGTCGCGCGTGCGCCGGCTCGGGACGACCGCGATGTCGTCGAACGCATACGCCCGCTTGGCGCGCTTGGCGCGGCCGATCTCGATGTCGCTCACGCGCACAACCCTACCCAGCGGGGGTTACCGGGCGCGCACCACCCGCGCCTCGTCCCAGACCGGCTCGTCGGATTCGTAGACCTTGCCGTCCGAACCGAACACGATGAAGCGGTCGAACGATCGCGCGAACCACCGGTCATGCGTGACGGCCAGCACGGTGCCCTCGAACCGCTCCAACGCATCCTGCAGCGCCTCTGCAGAGACCAGGTCGAGGTTGTCGGTCGGCTCGTCGAGCAGCAGCATCGTGACGCCGCTGAGCTCGAGCAGCAGGATCTGCAGGCGCGCCTGCTGCCCGCCGCTGAGCGACTCGAAGGTCTGCTCGGCCGCCTCGACCAGGCCGTAGCGGTTGAGCGCGCGGCTCGCCTCCTCGCGTCCTCGTCCGTCGCGGTTGTCGTCGCCGCGGAACAGGATCTCGAGCAGCGTCCGCCCGATCAGCTCGGGATGCTCGTGAGCCTGGGCGAACCAGCCCGGCACGACCCGCGCACCGAGCTTGGCGGTCCCGGTGTGCGGCACCGGTTCGAGCGTCGCACCGACGCTCGTGATGTGCCCCGCGGACTTGTCGGGGTCGCTTCCGCCGAGTGCCAGCAGGCGCAGGAAGTGCGACTTGCCCGACCCGTTGGACCCCAATACGGCGACCCGCTCGCCGAACCACAGATCGAGGTTGAACGGCGCCATGAGCCCCGTCAGCTCGAGATCGGTGCAGACCAACGCCCGGCGGCCGGTACGCGACCCCTTCAGCCGCATCGCGAGGTTCTGCTCCAGCGGCCGCGCCTGAGGCGGCCCCGCCTCCTCGAACTTGCGCAGCCTGGTCTGCGCGGCGCGATAGCGCGACGCGAAACCGTCGTTGGCCTCCGCCTTGATCTTCAGGCTCGCCACCAGCTGCTTGAGCTTGGCGTGCTGCTCGTCCCAGCGCCGCTTGAGCTCATCGAGCCGGTCCATGCGGTCTCGGCGCGCGTCGTGGTAGCTGCCGAACCCGCCGCCGTGGGTCCAGCTCGTGTTGCCGGCGCCGCCGAGCTCGATGGTGACGAGGCGGTCGGCGGCACGCGCCAGAAGCTCGCGGTCGTGGCTCACCAGCAGAACGGTCTTCTGGGTGGCACGCAGCTCGTCCTCGAGCCAGCGCTTCGCCGGCACGTCGAGGTAGTTGTCGGGCTCGTCGAGCAGCAGCACCTGGTCCGGGCCGCGCAGCAGCGCCTCGAGCGCCAGGCGCTTCTGCTCTCCTCCGCTCAAGCTCGTCACGGGCCGGTACTTGGCGCGTTCGAACGGGATGCCGATGGCGGCGACGGTGCACTGGTCCCACAGCGTCTCCTGCTCGTATCCGCCGGCATCGGAGTAGTCGGCGATCGCCGTCGCGTACGCCATCTGATTCGACGTCGTGTCGTCGTCGATGAGGGCGTTCTCTGAGCCATCGAGGGCGCGTGCAGCGGCGCGCACGGCGGGAGGAGCGACCGAGATCAGCAGATCCCTCACGGTGGAGTCGTCGCGAAGATGGCCGACGAACTGGTCCATCACGCCGAGGCCGCCGTCGATGCTGACGACACCCGAATCGGGCCGCACGTCCCCGCGGATGATCTTGAGCAGGGTCGACTTGCCCGCGCCGTTCGCGCCGATGAGGGCCGAGGTCGAGCCCTCGCCCACGCGGAACGACACCTCGTCCAGCAGCGGCCGCCCGTCGGGCAGCGTCAGCGAGACGTTGCTCACGTCGATGTAACCCATGCGCGCGCACTCCGGTCCGCCCGCGGACAGCGAGCCGACCAGACTATCGCGCGTCGGTACACTGCAGCCATGGTCGACCGTCTGCGCGTCGCCGTCGTGGGAGCGGGCGGCTGGGGTGCTCAGCACGCGCGCATCTTCTCCCGCCGGCCCGACACCGAGCTCGTCGCGATCGTCGGGCGGGACGAGGCGCGCACGGCCGCACGTGCCGCCGAGTACGGCACCCGCGCGTACACCGACATCGATGGGATGCTGGCGGCCGAGAACCCGGAGCTCGTCACGGTCTGCCTGCCCAACGAGGGGCACTTCGAGCCCACCCTGCAGCTGGCGCGGACCGGCATCCCGTTGCTCGTCGAGAAGCCGCTGGTGTTCGACCTCGGCGAGGCGGACGCGCTGCTGGAGGCCGCCGCGGCATCCGGAGCGTTCTTCGCCATCAACTTCAACCACCGCTACGCCGAGCCGTTCGTGCGAGCCAAGGCGGCGATCGACGCCGGCGAGCTCGGCCGGCTCGTGTTCGCCACCTGGCGGTTCGGCGGCGAAGCCAACCTCGGCGAGTCGCCCCATGCCAACCTCATCGAGACGCAGTGCCACGGGTTCGACATGCTCGAGCATCTGTGCGGGCCGATCGCATCGGTGAGCGCGCAGTTCTCCAACATCACCTACGGCGCGTGGAGCACCATCGCGATCGCTCTCGAATTCGCGAGCGGCGCCGTCGGGACGATGCTCGGGTCGTACGACTCGTCGTACGCGTACCAGGATGCGCAGCGGGTCGAGCTGAACGGCACGGCCGGGCGGGCGGTGATCCACGACACGGTGCGGGAGCTGACGCTCGAGACCGCGGGAGACGAGACGGCGCGGGTCTGGCGGGCCGGGTACTTCAACGACGAGGCGCGGGACTTCAGCGGCACATTCGACCGGCACGTGGATGCGGTGCTCGCCGCGCTGCGGGCCGGCGAGCAGCCACCGGTGCACGCCCGGGCGGGACGCCGGGCGCTCGCACTGGCGCACGCCGCGATCGAGTCGCACGAGACCGGGCGACGGGTCGCGACGCCGGTCTAACCCCGGGCGGTGCGGCAGAGTGGGAGCCATGCACGTCGAAGCCGAGCCCCTCGACCGGCTGCGCCTGCGCACCAGCGCGAAGTGGCGGCTGTTCCCGCCGGACGTGCTGCCGCTCTTCGTCGCGGAGATGGACTACCCGCTCGCGCCGCCGATCATCCGCGTGCTGCAGGAGCGCGTCGCCGCCTCCGACTCGGGGTACGTCGCGTCGCCCCAGGAGGTCGCCGTCGCGTTCGCCGGCTTCGCGAAGCGACGCTGGGGCTGGCAGGTGGACCCGTCCGGCATCCGGACCACGACCGACGTGAGCGTCTGCATCGTCGAGACCCTGCGCCGGGTCATCGCGCCGGGCGACGGGGTCATCATCATGTCGCCCGTGTACGCCCCGTTCACGGACCTCGTGGCGGAGGCCGGGGGACACGTGGTCGACGTGCCCCTCACCCCCGGCTTCGAGTTCGACCTGGATGCCGTTGCCGCAGCACTCGACGGCGGCGCGCGCGCCATGCTGATCAGCAACCCGCACAACCCGCTCGGATACCCGCACTCCGCCGAGTCACTGGCCGCTCTCGCGGAGCTGGCGGCGGCGCACGGCGTCACGGTGGTGAGCGACGAGATCCACGGACCGCTGGCCCACGTCGGGCACAGCTTCACGCCGTTCCTGTCCGTGTCGGATGCCGCGCGCGAGTGGGGCATCGCCGTCACGTCCGCGAGCAAGGCGTTCAACCTCGCCGGTTTCAAGTGCGCTCTCATGATCGCCGCATCCGGCCGCGGCCTCGCCGTGCTCGACGGCATGTGGGAGGAGGTCGCCTACCGCACGAGCATCCTCGGCTACCACGCGAGCGTCGCCGCCTTCGCCGAGGGGGACGAGTGGCTCGACGGCGCCATCGCGGCCATCGACCGCTCGGCGGCCCTGCTCACAACGCTGCTCGCCGAGCACCTGCCGGAGGTGCTCTACACACCGCCGCGCGCCTCGTACCTCGCGTGGCTCGACTGCCGTGCCCTCGGCTGGGGCGACGACCCGGCAGCGCACGCACTGCAGGTGGCCCGCGTCGCCCTCAACCCCGGCCTCGAGTTCGGACCATCGGGAGCGGGTTTCGCGCGCCTGAACCTGGCGTGCTCCCCCGAGGTCCTCACCGAGGCGATCACCCGCCTCGCCGCGGCGCGCTAGGGGCCGCTCCCATCAATTGGGGCCATGACGGACATCTGGGGCGATCTGGATGACCCCGGATGTCCGCATGGGCCCCGCATCACACGTGCGCCCGACGAGGGAGCCCCGCTTGGACCAGGTGCATGCCCAGACCCTCGCCGATAACCGTCATCCAATCCCACCGCGTGACACGAGGGCCGAGAGCGCGAAGACGGTCCTCGCGGGCCTTCTCGGCGATGACGACATCTGCCGGTGTGCGGCCGCCCAGCAACACGTCGTCCGTGTATTTGCTCCGGCCGTCGAACTCTCCGATCAGCTGGAACTCCGGCCACCAGAAGTCCACGATGCCCGCGAGTCCACGACGATCGCGGAACTCCGTCTGGAGTTCAGGAGCCGGAAAGCCGTACTCGTGCATGACCGCGCGGCTGATGGACTCCCCCGGTGATCCGGAACGCGGATCGGCGAAGGCGAGCGCTCGCCTGAGCTTGCGCCTGCCTTTCACCAGCGACAATGAGTCCGCTGTGGCCTCCAGTCGCTGTCGCGAGGTGCCCGTCCGACCGTCTGGGAGCCGAGTTTGTAGGGCCCAATCCAGCGCTGCCACTGCACTCCGGAAGGAACAGGTCGTGACGAACTCGACCAGCGTTCGATTCAATCCGGTCACTCTCGCCCCTCGACCTCGCAGACATCGAGCTCCGCGTGCGCCGTCGCGTGCCGTCGATACCCACCCTCTGAGCGTGTGCCTGTTGCGGGAGTCGAGAGAACGTGGACGACCTTCGGATGATGCTCGACTATCGGAACACCCCAGATCACTGCCGCCGTCTCGTGGCTCAGGGTCGGGCGTGATCGACCTGCTCGCGCGGCCGCAATCGCCTGATGGCGATGGCGTTCGTCCCGGTCTAGGGCGCGCCAGTCTTCAAGGGCCATGTAGGCGCCGCGATGGATGCGGACCGCAGCGCCGGCTCTTACCGCGCGCCGTAACGGCCGATCGTCGCCCCCCGAGTCCCGGATATCCCGCACGTAGCTGATCGGTCTCAACGACAACGGAATCGTCATAGTCCGAGCGTGGCCATTGCCGCGGCGCATGCTGCCCACGCCCAGCGAACTCGTGCATAACTCGGTACGCGGGGGCCGATCGCCGACGGGTCGCGGCGTACGAACGGGGCAAGAACGGACCGCAGGGGTCATCCTGCTGGCCCCAGATGTCCGCCGTTGCCCCGGATTCGGAAACGCCTCGCGCTAGCGCGAGTAGTTCGGCGCCTCGACCGTCATCTGGATGTCGTGCGGGTGCGACTCCTTGAGCCCCGCCGGCGTGATGCGCACGAACTTGCCGAGGCTCTTCAACTCGGGGATGGTGCGCGCTCCGACGTAGAACATCGACTGCCGCAGCCCGCCGACCAGCTGGTAGACGGTCGCGCCGAGTGCTCCGCGATACGGCACGCGTCCCTCGATGCCCTCCGGGATCAGCTGCGCGTCCGACGGCACATCCGCCTGGAAGTAGCGATCACGCGAGTACGAGGTGTTCTTGCCGCGATCCGACAGGGCACCGAGCGACCCCATCCCGCGGTAGTTCTTGTACTGCTTGCCGTTGGCATAGACCAGGTCGCCGGGCGCCTCGTCGGTTCCCGCGAGCAGGGACCCGAGCATGACGGTGTCGGCCCCGGCGACAAGCGCCTTCGCGATGTCGCCCGAGTACTGCAGCCCGCCGTCGGCGATGACCGGGATGCCGGTCTCGCGAGCGGCGAGCGACGCCTCGTACACGGCGGTGACCTGGGGCACGCCGACTCCGGCGACGACGCGCGTGGTGCAGATCGACCCCGGACCGACGCCCACCTTGATCGCGTCGGCCCCGGCATCCACCAGCGCCTGCGCCCCGGAGCGCGTGGCGACGTTGCCGCCGATGATGTCGATGGATGCGAAAGCCGGGTCGGCCTTGAGCCGCGCGATGATCTCGAGCACGCCCTTCGAGTCGCCGTTCGCCGTATCCACGACGATGAGGTCGACCCCTGCCGACAGCAGCGTTCCCGCGCGATCCCAGGCGTCGCCGAAGAATCCGATCGCGGCGCCGACCCGCAGGCGGCCCTCATCGTCTTTGGTCGCGTTCGGGTACTTCTCGGTCTTCTCGAAGTCCTTGACGGTGATGAGCCCGGCGAGCCGGCCGTTGGCGTCGACGAGGGGGAGCTTCTCGATCTTGTGCTGGGCGAGGATGGCGACCGCGTCATCCGGATCGATGCCCTCGGGTGCGGTGATGAGCGGCGTCTTGGTCATGACATCGCGGACGAGTGTCGTGGTCTTCTCGAACGAGGAGACGAATCGCATGTCACGGTTGGTGATGATGCCGACGAGCTTGCCGTCGCCCTCGACGACCGGGAGGCCGGAGACGCGGAACTGCCCGCACAGTGCGTCGACCTCGGCCACGGTGGCGTCGGGGGTGGTCGTGACCGGGTTGGAGATCATGCCCGACTCGGAGCGCTTCACCTTGTCGACCTGGGTCGCCTGCTCATCGATCGAGAGGTTGCGGTGCACCACGCCCAAGCCGCCCTGGCGTGCCATGGCGATCGCCATGCGAGCCTCGGTGACGGTGTCCATTGCGCTCGAGACGAGCGGTGCGGCGACCGAGATACGTCGCGTCAGCCGTGACGTGGTGTCGGCCTCGCTCGGGATGACGTCGGTGTGACCCGGGAGGAGCATGACGTCGTCGTAGGTGAGACCGATGAAGCCGAAGGGGTCGGGCTGGTCCATGGTGCCTTCCAAACGTGCTGATGCGAATGCGGATGTGAACCCGGCTGCACCGATGAAGCCCGGTGATCGATCTTAACGACTTTGCGCGCGAGACATTCCGCCTCATACTGGGCAAGGTCGAATCGTGATCCAGTGGAAACACGGCGGACACGCTCGACCGAGTAACGTCAACGCCGACGGCCGAGGCTCCGTCGCGCTTTCCCGACATCTTGGAGGTTCGGTGGCAACCACCCGAACGACGCTGGCCGCACGGGTCCCCCGAAGGGCTGGGATCCTGCTCGCGATGTTCGCGGCTGTCTTCGCGGTCTTCCTCATGACGTCGGCGCCGGCATCGGCCGCGACGTCCGACGAGGGCGACCCGTATCGCGTCAGCGGCAACGTGCAACTCGACGGCGAGCCGCTCGAGGGCGTGACTCTCACCATCGACGGGCCAGGCGGCAAGCAGGTGGTCGAGACCGATGCGGATGGCAAGTGGCACGTCGGCGTCCCCGAGAAGAACGCCGAGTACAAGGTCACCCTCGACGAGTCCACCCTGCCGGAGGGTATCGCGGTGGTCGAAGAGGGTGACGACACCCCCAACGTGAAGGAAGCCGCGGTCGGACCAGGTGGCCGGGTCACGGTCAACTTCTTCATCGGCGAGGGCGAGCGGCACGTCACGAGCTTCTTCGACCAGCTGATCCAGCGCATCGTCAACGGTGCCAGCTTCGGCCTCATGCTCGCCCTCGCGGCGGTCGGTCTCACGCTCGTCTACGGCACGACGGGGATCTCGAACTTCGCGCACGCGGAGATGGTGACCTTCGGTCCCGTCGTCGCGGCGGCGCTCGTCGGGGCGACTACCCTCGCGCTCCCCCTCTGGATCGGCCTGCCGCTGGCGGTGATCCTCAGTGCGTTGCTCGGCCTGCTGCTCGACGTCGTCATCTGGAGACCGCTGCGGCGAAAACGAGTCGGCGTGGTCCAGCTGATGATCGTCAGCATCGGCCTTTCGCTCATGCTGCGGTACATCTACCAGTTCTTCATCGGCGGCGGCACGACGCAGCTGCCGTACTCGTCGACCGAGAAGATCCCGCTCTTCGGCGTCGTCAAGATGAGCGTCGTCGACATGGCCAGCTTCGCCATCTGCATCGTGGTCATCGTGGGCTTCGCTCTCTGGCTGACCTACTCGCGCACCGGTAAGGCGACCCGCGCGATCTCGGACAACTCGTCGCTCGCCGCCGCATCCGGTATCGACGTCGACGCGGTCGTCCGGATCGTCTGGATCATCGCGGGAACGCTCGCCGGTCTCGCCGGCATCCTGTACGCCTACTACCGTCCCGGCCTCAAGTGGGACATGGGCGCCCAGGTGCTGCTGCTGATGTTCGCGGCCGTGACGCTGGGTGGTCTCGGCACCGCATTCGGCGCGCTGATCGGATCGCTCGTGGTCGGCCTGCTGGTCGAGATCTCCACGTTGTGGATCCCGTCAGACCTGAAGTACGCGGGCGCGCTCGTGGTCCTCATCATCATCCTGTTGTTCCGCCCTCAAGGCATTCTCGGCCGCCGCGAGAGAATAGGTTAGGCACCCCATGGACTGGCTTCAGATCCTGTCGAACTCGGCATCATCGATCCTCAGCCCGGCGACGATGGCCTACGCCCTCGCCGCCCTGGGCCTGGCCGTGCACTTCGGCTTCGCCGGCCTGATCAACATGGGAATCGCGGGCTTCATGGCACTCGGCGCCTACGGGTACGCGATCTCGATCCTCACGTTCGGGTTCCCGTGGTGGGGTGGCGTCCTCGTGGGCATGGCGGCTGCGGCCGTCTTCGCGCTGGTACTCGGTATCCCGACCCTGCGGTTGCGCGGCGACTACCTGGCGATCGTGACGATCGCGGCCGCCGAGGTGGTGCGCCTGCTCTTCCTGACGACGGCGTTCGACCCGGTGACCGGATCGGCCGACGGCCTGAGCGGCTACCACACCAGCTTCCGCGCGGCGAACCCCATCCCGGACGGGACCTACGGTTTCGGCCCCTGGACCTACAACGCCAACGACTGGTGGGTACGCATCCTGGGCATCCTCGCCCTCGCGATCGCGGTGCTCATCGTCTGGAGGCTCATGACGAGCCCCTGGGGGCGCGTGCTCAAGGGCATCCGCGAAGACGAGGACGCCGTGCGCTCGCTCGGCAAGAACGTCTTCCAGTACAAGATGCAGGCGCTCGTGCTCGGCGGCGTCATCGCCGGCGTGGGCGGCATCGTCTATGCGCTCCCCTCCGCCGTCAACTCGGGCGTGTACGTGACGTCGCTGACGTTCTTCGTCTACACCGCCCTCCTGCTCGGTGGTGCGGCGACGGTGTTCGGTCCCCTGGTCGGCTCACTGATCTTCTGGGTCCTGCAGACCCTGCTCAGCAACGTGCTTCCCGCCCTGGTAGCGGCAGGTCTGCTGCCGTTCATGTCGCAGATCCAGGCGAGCACCCTGCGATTCATCCTCGTGGGAGTGGCCCTGATGCTGCTGGTGGTCTTCAGGCCACAGGGCATCCTCGGCGACAAGAAGGAGCTGACCTTTGTCCGATAAGTCCTCGGCCAAGAAGCCGACCCAGCCGAAGAGCCAGGTGCCCAAGAAGCCCGTCGCGGCGGACGCATCGAACGTGATGCCGTCGCGACCGGTGGAGCGTGCCAAGACGAGCGGCTTGCACATCGGCAAGGCCGCTCCGGGCGTTGCGAAGGTCGACCCGATCATCGTGGCCGACGGGGTGCGACGCACCTTCGGCGGCCTGACCGCCGTCGACGTCGAGCACCTGGAGATCCCGCGCGGCGCCATCACGGCGCTCATCGGGCCGAACGGTGCCGGCAAGACGACCCTGTTCAACCTGCTCACGGGCTTCGACAAGCCGGATGCCGGTACGTGGATCTTCGATGGCACGGCACTCTCCGGCGTCCCGGCCTTCAAGGTCTCCCGGATGGGGCAGGTTCGCACCTTCCAGCTGACCAAGGCCCTCGGCCTGCTCACCGTCGTCGACAACATGAAGCTCGGCGCCAAGGGACAGAAGGGCGAGAGCTTCTGGCAGAGCCTCATCCCGGCTATCTGGCGCAAGCAGGACGAGGAGATCGAGGAGCGGGCAATGGCCCTGCTCGCGAAGTTCAAGCTCGACGCCAAGGCCGACGACTTCGCCGCAAGCCTCTCCGGGGGCCAGCGCAAGCTGCTCGAGATGGCGCGCGCCCTCATGAGCGAGCCCCAGCTGGTGATGCTCGACGAGCCGATGGCCGGTGTCAATCCGGCCCTCACCCAGTCCCTGCTGGACAAGATCCTCGACCTCAAGGACGAGGGCATGACCGTGCTCTTCGTCGAGCACGACATGCACATGGTGCGCCACATCGCCGACTGGGTCATCGTGATGGCCGAGGGCCGCGTGGTCGCCGAGGGCGATCCGCACACCGTGATGCGCGACCCCGCGGTCATCGACGCATACCTGGGTGCGCACCAGGAACTCGACCTGGGCGTCGTCACCGGCCGTTACGGGGCCGAGGCGGCCGATTCGACGACGGATGCCGCGGCATCCAAGAAGGTCAAGGCCTCTGATCTGGAGGCGGCCGGCATGGCCGAACTGGAGGACAAGTCCAAGTGAGCGCAGCGACAGCGACCAAGACCCCCGTCGTCTTCATCGACAACGTGGTGGCCGGCTACCTGCCGGGCGTCAACATCCTGAACGGCTGTTCTCTCGTCGCCGAGCAGGGCGAGCTGATCGGCATCATCGGCCCGAACGGAGCCGGCAAGTCGACGCTGCTGAAGGCGATCTTCGGCCAGGTCAACATCCGCAGCGGCACCGTCTCGCTCGAGGGCGAGGACATCACCGGCCTGCGCGCCAACAAGCTGGTGCAGCGCGGTGTCGGCATGGTGCCGCAGAACAACAACGTGTTCCCGAGTCTCACCATCGAGGAGAACCTCCAGATGGGCCTGTACCAGCGGCCCGGCGCCTACAAGGAGCGTCTCGAGTTCGTGACGAGCATCTTCGCCGAGCTGGGCAAGCGCCTCAAGCAGCGGGCGGGCTCCCTGTCGGGCGGTGAGCGCCAGATGGTGGCGATGTCGCGGGCCCTGATGATGGATCCCAAGGTGCTGCTGCTGGACGAGCCCTCGGCCGGTCTGTCGCCGGTCCGGCAGGACGAGGCGTTCATCCGCGTCTCGGAGATCAACAAGGCCGGCGTGACGACCATCATGGTCGAGCAGAACGCCCGCCGTTGCCTGCAGATCTGCGACCGCGGCTACGTGCTCGACCAGGGCCGCGACGCCTACACGGGCACCGGTCGCGAGCTTCTCAACGATCCCAAGGTCACCGAGCTGTACCTGGGCACGCTGGGCACGTAGCGCGCCCGCAACGAAACGCAGCCCCGGCCACGGTCGGGGCTGTTTCGCGTGCCCCCGCCGCGCAGCCGGGGCGACACACAGAAAGGGCCCCGATCCGAAGACCGGGGCCCTTCCGTTGCTCTGACTGCTACTTAGCCCGTGTAGGCCGAGTAGTTGTTGTCATCGCCGTACACGTAGATCCCGACGGACGCCTCGGTCGGGTCGCCGACCTCGTCGAACGTGATCGGGCCGGAGATACCGTCGTAGTCGGCAACGCCGCCTCCGATGATGATCGCCGCGCAGTCGGCGTAGCTGCTGCACTTCTCGCCATCGCCAGAACCACCCGAGACCTCCTGCAGCTTCGCAGCCATCTCGACACCGTCCGTCGAGCCGGCGGCAAGAGCCGACAGCGCGAGCAGGACCGTGGCGTCGAAGGACTCAGCCGCGTAGCTGTAGTCCTCGAGCGGGTCGGTGCCTTCGGTGTCCAGGAAGTCGTCGAGCTGACCGGTGAAGTCACCGATCGCGTCGATCGAGAGACCCGGCAGGGTGCCCTTCGAACCGGTGAGCGATCCCGTGGGGAACGCGTCGCCGAAGTTCTTCAGGTTGCCATCCACGAAGTACAGCTTGCTCGGGTCGATCTGACCGAACAGGCCGGGGAGGATGGTCGACACCTCGTCGAACGTGATCAGCGCGATGGCGTCCGGAGCGGCCGCGAGCACCTCGCTGATCTGCGTCGTGAAGATGGTGTCACCCGTGTTGTACGTGGGCGCCGCGACGACCTCGCCACCGGCGGCCTCGAAGGCCTCCGTGACGTACTTCGCCAGACCGGTGCCGTACGAGTCGTTGAGCACGATCAGACCGAGGGTGGCGTTGCCGTCCTCAGCGATCAGGTTGCCCAGCACCTCGCCCTGCAGCACGTCCGACGGGGCGGTACGGAAGTACAGTCCGTTGTCGTCGTAGGTGCTGAAGGCGTCCGATGTGTTGGCCGGGGAGAACTGGATGACTCCAGCGCCCACGACCTGGTCGATGAACTGCAGCGACGTACCGGACGACGCAGCACCGATGATGCCGGAAACGCCCTCGCCCAGGAGGCGGGGGATCTCGGTCTCGTATGCCTTGTTGTCGGTGTCACCCGAGTCGCCGTAGACGACGTCGAGGGTCAGGCCGGTGTCTGCGGTCGCTTCGTTGATCTGCGAGACCGCGTAGGCCACGCCTGCTTCTTCGGGCGGGCCGAGGAAGGCGAGGTTACCGGTCTGCGGCAGCGCAGTGCCGAGCGTGAGGGCGAGGTCTTGCTTGCCTCCGCCGCCTCCGCCATCGCTAGGCGTCGAACAACCCGTGAGGACCAGCGCGGCCGACGTCAGAATGACGCCCGCTGCGATGGAAGCCTTCAGAGGCCGTGAACGAACGGCCGAGGCCTTCGTCATGATGCTCATGTCGCTCCTTGTTTTACTTACAGGACAGCGGCGTCGGTAGGGCCGACGCCTGTGACAGACACTAACCAAGTAATGGCCCGAATTCGATTCAAACCTGTTACAGCCACGTAACGCCTCGCAATCGTTACACGCCCCGGAAACGGCTATCCGGCGGCCCATTCGCTGAACTCGAGGGCGTTCTCGGGGGTGAATCCGTAGAGGGCGAAGCCGGGTGTCAGCGGGTCCCCGGCCGGGTCGAAATCGAGGGCTCCGGTCACCCCCTGGTAGTCGATGTCGTCGAGCGTTGTGAGCACGTCGAGGCACTCTCCGAAGGAGGTGCACGGGATGCCGCCGGCGGCCGCCGCAGGCAGCATCCGGTCGATCGACGCTCCCCCGTCGTCACCGGCGAGCGTCGCCGCGAGGGCGGCGAGGATCGTCGCGTCGTATGCCTCCGCGGCGTAGCGCAGCGACCCTGCGCCGGGGTCCTCGAGCAGGAAGCGGGCACGCAGGGCGTCGTCGGGCGGGTACCCGGTAAGGATGCCGTGGGCACCCTGCAGAGACCCGGGCGCGAGGGCCTCGCCATAGCCTGCGACACTCGACCCCGCCAGCCAGAACGCGTCCGCGCCGGTTCCGGCCGCTTCCAGGGCCGCGATGAGGGCGGTGGTGAATTCGCCGCCGTCCGTCGCGAGCACCACCGCGTCGGGCCCGGATGCCGTGACCTGCTCCGCGATCGCCGCCGGGTCGGCGCCCGGATCCACCGCGATCTCGTCGACGAGCTCGGCGTCGTGTGCCGCGAGACCGTCGGCGAGGGCCGCGGACATCGCCGAGCCCGCCGATCCGACGATCACCACGTCCGAGGCGCCGGCGCCCACGACGAGATCGGAAAGCCGCGTCCCGAGGGCCGCGTCGCTCGGCACTGTGCGGAAGAACCATCCGGAGCCGTCTGCGCTGGTCAGGGATGCCGCGGTCGCGCCCGGCGAGACGAGCGGCACCGATGCGGCCGAAGCAGCCGGCAACACCAGCTCGGCGGCGGCGGACGATGTCGGGCCGATGACCGCGTCGACCCCGCGCGCGACCAGGTCGGCGAACGAGATCGCGGCCTTGTCGGCGGTGTCGTCGCCGGCATCGCGGTTCACGATCTCGACCGGCACGCCCAGAACGCCACCGGCGGCGTTGATCTCGCGCACGGCCGCGTTGACCGCGGCGGTCTGGCCCGCCCCGATCGCGGCGTACCCGCCGGTGACCGGGAAAAGCGTGCCGATGCGCAGTACGCCGTCTCCCGTCGGAGTCGGGGTCGGTGTCGGGGTGGGCGTCGGCATCGGC
>JBDSKH010000130.1:0-21169 GCA_039917005.1 Pseudolysinimonas sp. | reverse complement strand
GGTTCGTCCGCGCCCGCAGGATCGACCTGGCGTTTCGTCGTGCTCGCGCCTCGATGGATCAGATGGTCGTGGAGATGCGGCGTTTCGACGCGGCCACCGTTCGTGCGACACGGTCCCTCGAGGAGTTCGGTGCGGCTCTCGGTATGAATCGGGGTCGCTGATGGCCGCGGCTACGAAGCTGCGCCTGTCGCGCAGCCTGTCCGTCCCGCTGGAGTATGCGACCGACGCGACCGCGATCCTGGGCAAACGGGGGTCCGGGAAGACGAACACCGCTGTGGTGGCGGTGGAGGAGATGGTCGCCGCCGGCATCCCGGTCGTTGTGGTCGACACGGTCGGCGTCTGGTGGGGACTCCGCTCGTCTGCGGACGGCGAGAAGCCCGGACTACCGGTGATCGTATTCGGCGGCGAGCACGGTGACGTCCCGCTCGAGGAGAAGTCCGGCCAGGTGATCGCTGACGCGATCCTCGACCACGGCCTCTCCGCTGTGGTGGACACGTCCGGGCTTGGCAAGGCGGCGGCGAAGCGGTTCCTGCTGGCCTTTGTGACCCGGATCTATCACCGGAAGTCGACGGAGCGCACCCCGCTGCATGTGGTGTTCGACGAGGCGGACGAGCTCGCCCCGCAGCGCCCGGACTCCCGTTCGGGACCGGAGGGCGTGATGCTGCTGTCGGCGATGGAGGACTTCGTGCGCCGCGGCCGCTCGCGCGGTCTCGGCTGCACGTTGGTGACGCAGCGCCCCGCGGTGCTGAACAAGGACGTGCTGACGCAGGTCGAGGTCCTCATCGCGATGCGGATGACCGGGACCCTCGACATCAAGGCCATCGACGACTGGACTCGCGCCTCCGCAGCGGAGGACGAGGACGCCGCGACTGTGAAGGCGACCCTCGCGAAACTGGAGACCGGAACCGGGTGGGTGTGGTCGCCGCAATGGCTGAACATCTTCGAGCGGGTGACGTTCCGGGAGCGGACCACGTTCGACTCCTCGGCGACGCCGAAGGTGGGCGAGGTGCGTGTCGAACCGAAGGCACGCGCCGAGGTCGACCTGGCGAAGCTGGGCGAGCAGATCGCCGCGACGATGGAGAAGGCCAAGGCCGACGACCCGAAGGAACTGCGCCGCCAGATCGCCGAGCAGAAGACGCAGATCGCCAAGCTGCAGCAGGACCTCGCGGACCGCCCAGACCCGAAGGCGATCATGGTTGAGGTCCCGGTCCTCACCGACGACGACCACCGCCGCCTGTCGGAGCAGACGTACCTGCTGCACCAGCAGGTACTCGACCTTCTCCGCGACGGCATCGGCGGCGTCAACCTCGCGGTGGAGAAACTCGCCGCGCTCGCCGCACCCGCTGTCTCCCGCCCGCTGACCGGGCCTCCGCGCCCGGGAGTCCCGCGGCCTGCACCACGGCCGCAGCCCGCGCCTCTCCCACGCGTGACCGAGCACAAGCCGTTGGCGTCGTCCGAAACGCCACGACGGACGGTCACCGAGGCCGGCACGCTTCCGAAGGCGCAGCGTCTCGTGCTGACGGTCCTGGCACAGCGCGGCACGCAGACGCAGCAGCAGGTGGCGATGCTCAGCGGCTACGCGGTGAACGGCGGCGGGTTCAACAACGCACTCGGCGCGCTCCGCTCGGCGGGGATGATCGAGGGCACGAAGGACGCGCTCGCCGCCACGGACCACGGCCTCGATGCGCTCGGCGAGTTCGAGCCGATGCCGTCAGGGCAGTCGCTCATCGACTTCTGGCTGTCGAAGAGCAGCAAGGCGGAGCGTCTGATCCTGGAGTACCTGATCAGCGTGTGGCCGGCCGCAGCAGATCGAGAGGAGATCGCGGCCGCCACGGGGTACGAGCCGAACGGTGGCGGCTTCAATAACGCGATCGGGCGGCTGCGCACGCTCACGCTTCTGAGGGGTGAGCGTGGGCAGCCGATCCAGGTGGATGCGTCTCTTGGGGAGGCCCGCGATGCGTAACCCGATATCGGCAGCGCTCGACACCCTGACGGCTCGGTTCGAGCTGCGGACCGCCGAGCTGCGCGCCGGCGTGACCCTGATCGAAGCGGCCGCGGTCGACAGGTTCGAAACCGATCTGCTGGCGGTCACGGGACCGCTTGGGCGGGATGATGTTCGCGCGCTCGCGATAGAGGCGGCGAAGATGGGCCTTCGTACCACAGACCTGGTGCCGATGGCTCAGGTTTATCACCGGGCGCAGGCGGTCGACCTGGACGCTGACGGCATCCTGGCGGCGGGTCGGCGGCCGGAGCAACTGCGCCGCATTGTCGCCGCGGTGCTCGAGGCGTACACACCCGAGGGCGTCATCACGTGGTGGAGCGGCTGGCTGACGGCGGACGAGCATCGGCGGGACCGCATGGAGGCCGGCGTGCTGGCGGAGTGGTCGGGCGTCTTCCCGGATGCGAGGGCGACCGGTGCCTGAGCGAATTGTGCTGTCCCGCGCGAGGGGCTTCAGGCTGCCGCCGAACACGATGGTGGTGTCGCGGCCGAAGCCGTTGAGCAACCCGTTCCGTGTGTACGAGCACTGCAAGGGCAAGAACGGCGACTGGGGTGTGGAGAATCTCGGGCGGTTGCACGAGCCGATGGGGCACGGGTGGACGCGCGCTGGAGCTCACCAGTTCGCCGTGGACCGGTACCGGGAGCTCGTCGATGAGGTCTACCCGGCGGGCGGCACGGCCCGCTGGGTGCTCGCTCTCACGATCGTGGAGCACGACTTCATCGCGTGCTGGTGCCCGCTCGATCTGCCCTGCCACACCGACGTGCTGAAGGAGATCGGCGAGGAGGCTCTCCGGTGACGACGTTCACGATCCACATCGCTGGTGAGGTCCGGGACCTGCTGCAGCGGTGTTCCCGTTGCGGCGCGATCCTGATGGACCGCCGGAGCGTCTCCTACCATCCAGGCGTACCCGGTGAGCCGTTGGAGCCGAAGTTCTGGGAGCTTGGCCAGGGCGTCATGGTCGGCCACACGCCCGGTGGCCCGTCGATGCTCACCGGGATGCTCGGGATGAATCCGGACCGCGACACCTCCGACGAGGTCGACTGCGAACCACGCGTCTCGGTCCTGATGTCCGAAGGAGACCTGTTCGCCGTGGGCGACGACATGGTCTGGCTGGAGCAGGCGCAGGTCGTCGCGGCACAGATGGAATCCACCCTCGAAGACGGCCCCGAATCACGACACATGGTGCTGGTCGAGGCCGCCGGCATCGAGACCGGCTCCCACGGCCCCCGCCAACTGTCGATGGGCATGACCCCGGATGCCGCAGTCGCGCTCGCCGATTCGCTGATCATCGCTGCTCGTGCGGCGCTGGAGGCGGGTGAGGCGGGTGCCTGAACGCCGTCAGTCGGCGCTCTCGATCGCCCAATTTGGCCAAATCGGGCCGTCATTTGGCGATCAGATGGCAAAGAATCGCCCAATTTGGCCAAATGACACTCATCTGGCGCTGTCGATGACGCACGAAGAGGTGCGGGAGCACGTCCGGGCGCTCGTCCAGGACCTGATGATGCAGCTCGGGCGGGATCCGCGCGACTGGCGGCACTACCGCATCTGCGACTGTGGCCAGCTCCGAGCTCGCCAGGCGCAGTGGTGCCGAGACTGCTTCGACGACGAGTGCCTGCGCGACACGGACCGTCGCTGGCCGCCACTCCTCGACATCCTCGTCGGGGTTCGGCTGTACGGCATCGCGGCATACGCGGCGAGCATCGGCTTCTCCGACAACGGCGTCCGCAAACACCTCCGCGCTCGCGGCATCGAACCGCCCTCCCGAGCAAACGGGCAGCTCGTCTACCCGACGAAGAGGCAGGTGGCCGCATGACGGTCGCAGAGAAGGTGACCGCGAAGCAGATGCTCGACCGGCTGCAGCGCCATTACGTCCCGCCGGGCGAAGCAGCGCCGGGCGGCGTGTTCATCCCCGAGGTCACGCACGGGAAGCAGGGTGGACGGCGTGCGGATGCCGTGTACGTCGGCTTCTACAACTCGCGAGGGCGTCTCGCCGTGGGGCACGAGATCAAGGTGGCCCGGTCGGACTGGGTGCACGAGCTGGAGCAGGCAGGAAAGGCGGACCCGTGGGTGATGGACACGCACGCCTGGTACGTCGTCGCGCCCACGGTCGAGATCGTGCGACCCGAGGAACTGCCAGAGGGGTGGGGCCTGATGGTGATCGACCCGCGAACGAAGACGAGGTTGCGCATCGTCGTCAAGGCTCAGGTGTTCCCTGACCGGACGCCGTCGTGGGATGCGGTCCATTCGATCATCCAGAAGGTCGACTACGCGCGCGCGAACACCGTCGCGTCTGAGCGAGCGATGGCCGCCCGCGTCCTGCATGAGGTCGGGGCATCGCTCCGGATCCCGCAGGCGTACAACCTGAAGGGCGAGACGGGACTCACGGCCCTGCGTGCAAGAGCTGTCGAGCTCGGCCAGAACGAGTCAGCCGCCGACCTTCGCGAGCAGCTCGCCGCCGAGCACGAGATCGTGCAGGAACTCTGCGCCATCCTTGGCATCACGCGAATCCGGCGAAACGAATACCACCGCCCCGGCAGCGTCGAGGTCGAGACCATCCGGACATCGTTCGCACGGTGGCTCGCAGCGGACGCCTCGATCGAATCCGTGCTCGGCCACCGACGTCAGGCGCTCACCAAGATCGCCGACGACCTTGCGCGCATCCTCGACGGCCTAGCCGAGGCGGAAACCGCGCTCGCCGCCGACCTCGGATCGGAGGTGGCGTGATGCCGTACCACGGCCTGGAGCACGAGCCCCGTCAGCCGGAAGAGGTGATCCGGTTCGCCAAGTACATTGCGCGGCCGCCGAGGATCGTCTTCCGCTCGACGGTGCATCGAGATGATGCGCATCTGATCGATGACCTGACGGTGTCGGACGTGCGCACGGTGGTGCTGAATCCGTACTGGCGTCCGGAGATCATCGAGGCAGGGCTGGAACACCTCATCGACGACTCCGACGCACGACCGGCGGACATGCCGCGCCCACGCGCCCACATGTACGACGTGATGTGGCGTCTGGCGAAGGCGCTGATGCTCCTCGCCGCGCTCGCGACGGTCGGAGTCGTGCTGGTGATCATCTGGCGGGTGACGCACTGATGGATCCTGCGAACCCTGCCGGCCGGTGGTCGTCCGAGGTGTGCCCGACTGGGAAGCGGCGCTTCTTGACCCGGAAGGACGCCAAGGCGGCGCAACGAGTGAACAACAAGACGCGGAAGAGCCATCACGCGCGCTTGTCGGCGTATCGGTGCGAGCTGTGCGAGGGCTACCACTTGGGGCGGTTGCCGAAACCTGTCATTCGTGGGGAGCAGACCCGCGACCAAATCTTCACACCCCGAACGAAGGAGGACACCGAAATGAGCACTACCTCACCGGAAGAGGGAACCCCGCCTGACGGCGGGTGGCACCGCGGCGACTGGATGCAGACGTTCACAGGCCGCAAGTTCTTCCCGCTCGACCCGCGGCCGGAGGACGTCGATCCCGTAGACATCGCCCACGCCCTCAGTAACCTGTGCCGCTACGCCGGCCACGTCGACCGCTTCTACTCGGTCGCCGAGCACTGCGTGCTCATGTCGCTCTGGCTTCGCGATGAGGGGAAGAGCGCGGCGCTGCAGCTCGAGGCTTTGCTGCACGATGCGACGGAGGCATATGTCGTCGACATGCCGAGGCCGCTGAAGATCAACCTGCCCGACTACCAGGCGGTCGAGGCGGGTGTGCAGCGGGCAGTATGGCAGAGGTTCGGACTGCCGGTGCAGCGGTTCGTGGACCGGGCGTCTGTTCCCATCGAGTCGCCGCTGGTGAAGGAGGCGGACACCCGGATACTCCTCGATGAGCGTGCGGCCTTGATGTCGCGCACCCATCATCCGTGGGGGATCGATTCGTTGGAACCGCTCGGCGTGAACGTCATTGGAATGGGGCCGCAGACAGCGGAAATCAACTATCTTGCTCGGTTGCAGCAGCTCGGCGTCGATGTGGAGGCTGCAGCATGACTGCCGCCGAGAACGTGCGCACCGTCCGCGACGCGATCGCCAACCGAATCGAGTTGGGACTACGAGCCCCGATCACCCCAGATGAACAACTGCTCCGCGACGCGTACGACGCGCTAACCGAGCAGTCGTCCGACAAGAGGACCGCGCTGGTGCTCCCCACGGAGCCCGGCACCGTCATCGCGATCGGCGCGTGGTGGCTGGTACGCCTCGAGCCCCACGAGGGTTCCGGTCCGGGCTGCTGGGAGCTTCTGCCGCCGCGCGACGAGACGACCCGCCGGTCGATGGAGGGGAACCAGGTCAGGGCGCAGTGCGTTTACGGCGACGAGTGGGTTCTCGCCGAGGCGGAGCATGAGGGCCACTTCACCGTCATCGCTGAACCGGCCAGCGCCCGCCCTCGCCCCGAGTCTCCGGAGTCCCTCGCCCACATCATCGGGCACCGCACGCAGTGGCCATCCCTCCATTGGCGCGGCTGGAACGATCCGGAAGCCCGCACGGCGATCGCGCTCGCGGTGGCGACGGCCCTCACGACGGAGCCGACGCGATGACCGCCGCGGAGGGTCGCACGAATGCTGAGGAGATCGCCGCGGCGATGGCACGCCTGACGGACCTGCGCAACTCGTGCACACCGGGCGCGTGGCTCGTCGACGAGGACGACAAGGTCTCGATCTGGTACGCCGATGGTGGCGCCACGATCCTGACGCCGGAGGATGCGTACCCGCGGGGCGATAACCATCCGGCGGAGAACGCGATGCTCGTCGTGCTGCTCCACGGCACAATCGAGGCGCAGCTCGCGATCCTGCGAGCGGCGCCCGCTGACCAACTCGAACCCTTCGCAGCCGCCGGCGAAGAACACGGCGCGCTCGCGGTACTGCTGGCTCGCGCGATCAACGGTGTGCCGCTGAACGCGCCGGAGAGCCTCTACGTCGACCCGCTGGCACCCGCTCAGGTGTGGGATGCGGCGATCGCTGAGGCGCGCAAGGTGATGAACCGCCGGAAGGGCACCTACGAGGCCGACATCGACCTGCTGGCGCTCGAGAACCCCTACGAGACGGCGGCGGACTCGTGATCGCCGTATTCCACGTTCAGGGATTCGCTGACGAGGGCAAGGTGCGCGAGATCCACGTCGCTCAGCACTCGGCCGAGTCGGTGGTCGATGTCGCGAAGGGCGTGATCGACCAAGCGACAGCAGGTGAGCACACGGAGTTGGTCTCGTTCCGCCGCACATGGCCGCTCGATGGCTACGGGCAGGAGTGGGCCGTAGTGCAGGTGGATGCCGTCACCAAGACGACCTTGGATGGTGGTGCTTCGTGGTCGGAGATGTGGCACTGGTTCGGGACCCTCTCGTCGCCGTGGCCTCTGGCTGGGTCCGTGCCGGACACTCCTGAGAAGGCGTGCGAGCACGCGTGGTCCGTGACCTCAGACCGCGGCGACCCGTGCCTGCTCGGATGTGGGGCGACCCGACAATGAGTCGCATCGCGCAGGAGAACCCTGACGACTTCGAGGCCGACCTCGACGACCTCTTGGAGCGAGACGAACCGTGAGCCTCCTCGTCGGCGTCCCACGACACGCCGAGACTGCGCTCGCGACAGGGAGCCGTTCTGATCAGCAGCGTTCTGCAGCCTGGAATCACCCTGGGCGTGGAGGAGACGTATGAAGTCGGTGAGGGATTCGAACGATCCGAAGGAGTTGCTGGCGGATGCGATTGAGCGTCTGACCCGCGAGCACACGGAGACCGCGGTTGTGGCTGGCGAGGTGAAGAAGCACTTCACGCGGCATCCGGCGTTGATGGCTCAGCTCCGCACGGCGATCGGCGGGAACGTCGGAGGCAGTGGCACGGGTGGGAAGCCGGCGTACGAACGGACTCCGATCGATCCGGATGCGCTGCAGAAGTACCTGAGCCTGGTGAACGATGTGCAGGAGTTCTATTTCGAGTGGATGGGCGAGCGGGTCCCGGATGTGGGCGCGCGGCCTGAGGGCACGCTGGCGGCTGCGTATCTGGGGTTCAAGCGGCAGATTGAGCTGGGCACGGTCCCTGACGAGTTCGTGAAGAAGGTGGCTCGGCATTGGGAGGGTCGGTGTCTGGCGATCGAGGAGAAGCTGTCGCCGGCGACGATGCTGGATCTGCCGGGGAATCCGTGTCCGGAGTGCGGGATGGTGTGGTTCGACCGGGTTCTGAACAGGTCGCAGTCGAAGCTGGATCCGGTGTCGAAGCAGTGGATCGATGTGGAGCGGCAGGGTGCGTTGCAGGTGGTGTACCGCGCGGATGACCTCGGGAGCTTGTCGAAGTCGTATGTGAAGTGCGGGTGTTGCGAGACGGTGTGGGCTGGGGATCACGGGATCCGGTTCGTGGCGAACGAGCTGGAGCGGTACGAGCAGCGGGCCCGTGCGGAGTTCATGCCGAAGACCTCGTTCGCTGAGACGTTCGATGCGTTGTCGGTCGAGCAGAAGGCTCCGCTGCTCGAGGCCGCCCGGTTGGAGATCCTCGCGAACGAGCAGGTGCCCGCTTGACAGACTTGGCGGACCAGATGCGGCGCGCGATGGGCACGCCCTCGCCTGGTGTAATGGCCGACTATCCTCCCTGCAACTGCGGCCACTCGTCGCCCCGCCATCACGGCGACGACCGGTCAGGGCATCACGCTGTGCTCTCGTCGCACTGCAAGGATTGTTCCTGGTGCGACCGATACATGCCCGTGTCGCCCTACACGGGCGCCTATCGAGAGTGGTGGGACTCACGTGGGGTGCACCGTGGCTGATCGCACCGTCCGCGTCTACATCGATTTCCCAGTCGGGATGTACCGAGCGCTCGTGCAGGTCTGCGAGCGCCTCGGTTGCACGATCGCGGTGCTGGTGATCCGCCTTGCCACGACTGCGCTGCAAGGCGGGACGCCCCAGGCTGAGCCCCCTATTGCGGTGGTGCGGGATGAACGGTGGAAGCAGCGGGCCCTGTCGGCCGAGAAGTCCATGGCCACCGCACGCACCACGATCGGTAGCCTTCGCGACACGATCCGCGCCGTGAAGGCTGACGCGCTCGCAGAGTTGCGCGCTGCCGAGGCCCTCCTGGTCCCGGATGCACGCCAGAACGAGCTCGACCTGCGTCGTGCGCTCCGCAAGATCGAACGGCTGACCGACAAGGCGAAGGCCGAGCGCGTCACTCTCCGAGAGACACAACGCTACGTTCGACGCCTCGAGCGTGAGCTGGCCAAGCAGCCGACACCGATCAGGGCACCACGACCAGCAACCCCTCGCGCGACCGTGCCCCCGAGAACGTGGACCTGATCCTCGTGGCACGCCTCCACAACGCCAACGCAGCCATCAGTCAGATCGCCGCAGGGATGAGCATCAGCGTCCCGCGTGCACGCCAGGCAGTCGAGCAGCTCGGACTCCCCATTCCACACAAAGGACCGCGCTCGCGAGAGACCATCGAGACCATCGCCGCCCTCATCGAGGAACGACGCGCCGCCGCCTGATCCCGGCCCCCGTCGCTACCCGCGCGTACACTCGCCCTCACCCCTGACGACGCTGAGGAGCAACCATGGGACGACTCGTCAAAGACTTCGACTTCACCATCCCCGCCTACGAAGAGCAGGCACAGTCCGCGATCGCCTACTACGCGGACCAGGACGTCCGCCATCAGGAGTGGCTCGACTCCATCCCCCAGCTCATACTCGACGAGAAGCACACCATCGACACCGCGCTCGCCGAGGGCCGCGACTACGTCATCAACGAGCACTCCGATGGCCCCGTGGTCATCCATCGCTTCACCTGCGCGACGATCCGGCACCAGACCGACCGGGATCTCGCTTGGCAGTACCACGACCAGGATGGGCGCGGCTACTCGTACGGCGGCACGATCAGCGTCGACCGCATGCCCAACCTCGGCACCAGAGAAGACGTGGAAGCTCTCGTGGCATACCGCGCGTGCATGGTCTGCAACCCCGATACCAACGACCGCATACGTCGCCGCACGCCTGCTATCCGACCGACTCCGGTTCAGGCCATCGGCCGCAGACACCTGGGCCGATCCTTCGAGACCCTCGAAGGCGAACCGATGGGCGTGCTCGTATCCGTGACGATGAGCACCGAGGCAACGACGCTGCACTTCGATTCCGGCGACTACCTCGGCCAGGAGGCTGATTTGGTCGTCATGAGGCCGAAACAGCCCTGACACGCCGCACAAGTTCGCAGAATGACATCGGTGTAATTCCCGTGCTACTCTGACCTCGCGCTGGTTCGGCATGCCCGAAACCGGCGCTTCGTCATGTAGGGAGCGTTCCGTCGGCTTGGGTAGCCAGGCGGATGCGGCGACTCCTCAGCGCCGCGCGCCCCGAGTGGGCGGGAGTCGAACGGCCTGCGTGCCAAGTCCTCCCGCCCACTCGATGTCGGTGCTCTCGCGCATCATGGAGGCATGGCAGGGCAAGCGGAACTAAGCGAGCGGCAGATCGCCATCCTCGACTACGAGTTCAGCATCGCGAACCGCGGCCGCTTCGCGAAGGACGCCGATGTGCGGGCCAGGTTCGGTGTTCCGAGCGCTCGATATCACCAGGAACTCTTCGCCCTCATCGACCTGCCGGCCGCCCTCGAGCGCGACCCTCAGCTCGTCAAATGCCTCCTGCGTCTGCGCGATGCACGGTCGAAGGCGCGAGCGTCGCGCACGTTCCGGGCTGACGCCGCCTGATCCTGTCGGGGTAGCTCAACTGGTAGAGCAGCGGTCTCCAACACCGCCGGTTGCAGGTTCGAGTCCTGTCCCCCTCGCCCTTAGTTCCCTGCCGTCCTCCGGGCCTGGCAGGGCTTTCCTCTTCCCCGCACCCGCAGACACACCGTGACCATGCTGCGTCGAGTGTCGGGGATTCTCCTACCGAGGTGAGCATGCGCGTCTGCAGCGAACCCGGTTGCCCGAACCTCGTACCCAAGGCTGGCCGGTGCGCCTCACATCGTTCCGCTTTCGAGCGCCGACGTGGGCGTCGACAAGCGCGAGGGTATGACGCGACTCATGATCGCGAACGTGCACGCCTCGCCCCACAGGTGGCACGAGGCGGCGCAATCTGCTGGCGATGCAGCAAAGAGATCAAGCCCGGCGAACAATGGGACCTCGGACACGACGACCGCGACCGCACGATGTACCGCGGGCCCGAGCATGTGCGCTGCAACCGAGCCACTTCTACGAGATCGGCTTCCTGATCAGCAGACCTGTCCATGGTGGAATGCATGGCCAGGCAGCAGGACAGCCGAACGAGAACGTGCAGCCAACGAGGCTGCACCAAGGCCTTGCGTGCTCGCGGGCTTTGCGGCACGCACTACAACCAGACGTTGCCAAGTCGACATCAGAAGAAGACGGTCGCCTGTGTAACGTGCGGGCAGATCGTTGAACGCGCTGGAGGCGGCGGGCGTCGCTTCGGCTTCACCTGCTCAGACCGGTGCCGCGCTCTCCTCACACACGGTGAGACATGCGAGCTTCCCCCTGATCATTGGGCACGGATGTACGGAGCGACCTGCCCGTGGTCGCCCCCGAAGTTGCCTGCTCGCTTCGACTGCCAGTGGTGCGGAGCTGAGTTCAGATCTCGCCAGCCCAACGCGCGCTACTGCGGACCTCGGTGCAGCAAGGGCGCGGGACGTCGACTCCGTCGAGCTCGCGAGTTCAACGCCCCCGGCGTGTACACCTGGACCCAGGTGACAAGGCTTTGGATTGCATTCGATCGATGCTGCGCCTATTGCCGAGACAGCGTGCCGCTCGACTTTATTCAAGCCGAGCATGTCGTGCCCCTCAGCAAGGGTGGCCGCAACGATCTGCGCAACCTTCTTCCCTCCTGCGCGGCATGCAACAGAGACAAGGGCGCCCACAGCCTCAAGGCGTGGGCCTTGCGGCGGGCCGTACGCGGACTGCGCCCCGTCGTGACGACTTGGCGCCACGACGACCGACGGTATGCGCACCTCGCCTCCGGTCTCGCCGAATGAACACCACCCCCTTACCCCTAGAGCACATGTGCGCCCGGACCGCCGGAGAGGTGTCTTCGAGGTCGAGCGGTTTCAAAGGTTTTCGATGGGGCTCCGCTGAGCACATTCAAACGCCCGGCCGGAGGTGACCGCGATGCCGCGAGGTGGAGCACGAGCAGGAGCCGGCCGCGCACCCGATCCCAAGTCTCTGCGGCAGATGAAGCTCGCCGAGAAGGGCGGGCTGAAGCTGCTCCCCCGCGAGTACAGCGGCTCGGCGCCCGAGTGGCCACTGACCTACACCTCGACCCGGCAGCAGGAGCTGTGGGAGGTGTACTGGAAGAAGCCGCAGGCTCGCATCTGGGCTGACCAGCAGATGGAGCACGAGGTGGCGATCCACGTGCAGACCCTCGTTGAGGCGGAAACCCCGAACGCGCCGACGTCGACGCGAACGCTGCTGTTGCAGCAGATGAACTCGCTCCTGCTGACTCAGCCGTCGCTGCTGAAGGCCGGCTACCGCGTCGCCACTGATGAGGACGCGACGCCGACCACCAAGACGACCACCGCGAAGCCTCGCGCCTCGTCTCGAGCTCGCCTCCGAGCCGTCCCCGATGTCGGCCCCGGCAGCTGAGTTCGTCGCCGACTTCCCGACTCTCGGGTATCTGTGGGCGGACTGGATCGAGGCGCACTGCCCCATCCCGGACGGCTTCCACCGCGGCGAGCCCTACGTCATGTCCGACTGGCAGCTCTGGTGCACCCTCAACCACGGTCGCCTGAAGCCCGAGGTCCGCCTCCACCCCTCGAACCCCATCAAGGGCCCGGCGTTCACATACCGGCGCTCGCAGGTGATCGCCCCGCAGAAAACGGGCAAGGGCCCGTGGTCAGCGGCGATGGCGCTGGAGTCGGCGCTGGGTCCCGACCTCTTCGCAGGCTGGGCCAGCGGCGGCGAATTGTACGACTGCAGCGACTACTCCTGCGGATGCGGCTTCACGTGGGAGTACGAGCCCGGCGATCCGATGGGTATGCCGTGGCCGACACCGCTGATTCAGATGCTCGCGACCAGCGAGGACCAGGTCGACAACATGTGGCGCCCGCTCACCGCGATGATCAAGAACGGGCCGCTCTCCGAGCGGATGCGCGCCGGCGAAGAGTTCGTTCGGATCGGCGAAGACGGCCGCATCGACAAGGTCACTTCGAACGCACAGAGCCGACTCGGAAACCCGACCACGGCCGCCTTCCAGGACGAGACTGGGATCTACACGCGCCCCAACGGGATGTCGAAAGTGGCGCGGACGATGCGCCGCGGTGTCGCCGGCATGGCGGGCCGTGTCGTCGAGACCTCGAACGCGTGGGATCCAGCCGAGCAGTCGATCGCGCAGGAGACGTTCGAGTCACGCTCGACGGACATCTTCCGCTTCTACCGTGAGCCGCCGAGCGGTCTGAAGTATGCGAACAAGCGCGATCGGCGCAAGATCCACGAGTACGTCTACGAGGGCTCATGGTGGGTCGACCTCGATGCGATCGAGGCCGAGGCATCCGAGTTGATGCAGCTCGATCCCGCTGAGGCCGAACGCTTCTACGGCAACCGCCGCGTTCGCGGTCTCGGAACGTGGCTGAAGGACGGACTCTGGGAGAGCGCGTATGCCGCAGCTCGCGTGGCTGCCTGAGCCTCCGGCCGGCACATCCATCTGCCTCGGCTTTGACGGATCGCTGAACAACGACTGGACCGCGTTGCAGGCCGAAACGATGGACGGCTTCTCCTTCACACCCCGTTGGGGACCCAACCAGTTCGGCACCTACTGGAACCCAGCCGAGCACGGCGACCGGATCCCGCACGGCGAAGTCGAGACAGCCGTCGATGAGCTCTTCGATCGGTTCGACGTCGTCCGCGCTTACTGCGACCCCCACGACTGGGAAACCGACATCGAGGACTGGGCTCGCAAGCACGGCGACGATCATGTCATCACCTGGGAGACGAACCGCATCAAGGCGATGTGGGCAGAGATCACCCGGTTCGAGAACGACCTTCGCGAAGGCCGAATCACCCACGACGGCGACCCCGTCGCGACGCTGCACATCGGTCAGGCGAAGAAGGTCGGCAAGCCGGGACAGATGTACATCCTCGGTAAGCCGAACGAGGCGCAGAAGATCGACCTCGCGATGGCACGGATCCTCGCCCACACTGCCGTCCGCGACTCGCTCGCCGGCGGCTGGGAGCCACCGAAACCACGCTCGAAGATGCGCGTCTTCCGCGGCTGACCGGAGAGGTGACGATGACGACCGAAATCGAGCTGACCCGCGATCGCCTCCGTCGCAAACTGAACTTCGAGGTCAGCCGACGTCTGAAGGTCTACGACCTCTACTTCGAGGGCGAGCAGCCGCTGAAGTTCATCGCGCCGGCGTTGCAGGATGAGCTCGGTGACCGTCTGACGGCCATGGTGATCAACCTGCCTCGGGACGGTGTCAGCGTGTACGACGACCGCCTCGACGTCACGGGCTTCCGGTACCCGGGCGCCGCCGAGGACGACGACCAGATGTGGAAGGTGTGGCTGGGGAACGACGGCGACCTGCTCTCGCAGCAGGTCCACCAGGAGTCCCTCGCGCTCGGCCGCGCGTACATGATCGTTGGTCCCGGCGACGACGCGGAACTCCCCCTCATCACGGCCGAGTCGCCGTTCGACACAATCCACGAAGACGACCCCCGCACCCACGACGTGGCCAACGGACTGCACCAGTGGACCGAACTCGACGGAACCCGCTGGGTGACCGTCTACCAGCGCGGCGGCCGAACCACATGGTGGCGCCCGAAGCGCTCTGGGGAGTGGACGGTCGACAGCGAGGTCGAGAACACGGCCGAGTCGGAACTCTGTTCACTCGTGCCCTATCTCAACTACCCGCGCATCCTGGGCCGCCTCCGCAACGGTCTCCCCGATCCCCGCCTCGGCCGTTCCGAGTTCCACGACATCATCCCGATCGTCGACGGCATCAACAAGATGGCCACAGACATGATGGTGTCTGGCGAGTTCCACGCCATGCCGCGCCGCTGGGCGTTCGGGCTGAAGGCCGAAGACTTCGAGGACGAGAAGGGCAACGAGGTCAGCGCGTGGGCTATGCGCGCGTCAGCGCTGTGGGCCAACGAGAACAAGGACATCAAGGTCGGCCAGTTCAAGGAGTCCGACCTAAGCAACTTCCGCGACACGATCAAAATGCTGATCACCATCGCCGGCCAGATGCTCGGGCTCCCGCCGGGCTACAACGCCTTCGAGACCGTGAATCCGCCGTCAGGCGACTCGATCCGCTCGTCGGAGATCAAGCTGTTGAAGCGGTCGGAGCGTAAGCAGGCGAACTGGGGCAACAAGCACGGGCGTGTGCAGCGTCTCGTGCAGCTCGAGCTCACCGGCGCGGACGACCCGAAGGCTCGGGAGATCGAGACCCGTTGGCGTTCCGCGGCCACGCCGACCAAGGCGCAGGAAGCGGACGCCACCGTGAAGCTGGTGCAGGCGAAGGATGGCCAGGGCCGTTCGATCGTCACGGTCACGCAGGCCCGACAGGACCTGGGCTACTCGGCCGAGGCGCTGAAGCGCATGGCCGCCGACGACGCCCGCGAGGACCCGATCATCACGGACGCGAAGCGCGAACTGGAGGTGGCCGGTGCCAGCGGTGCCGCAGGCAGCCGCTGACCACTACCGCCTTCAGCAGCACATCGGAACGGTCACCGCGTCCGCTGCCCTGGATCTGTGGCGCAGGATCGGCGTCGACTTCGACACTGGGTGGCGGCAGATCGAGGCCGCGATACTCGACCTGATCGTTACAGCCCAGGTCGCCGCAGCTAGGTCGAGCGTCGGCTACCTCGCCGATGTGCTGTACGACACCGAACAGGTCGACCTCCCTGCCGGCGACATCGTCCCCGAGCAGTTCTCCGGGACGGCGGCTGACGGACGCCAGCTCGACTCGCTCATGTACGGAGCGGTCACCACCGCGAAGACCGCCGTCGGCACGGGCTCATCCCCCGAGGGAGCTCTCGCGCAGGGCGGGCGATGGCTCACAATGACCACCCTGACCACCGTCGCCGATGCGAACCGTGAAGCGGTCAGCGCCGGGATCGCCAGCCGTCCTCACGTCGGCGGCTGGGTTCGGATGCTCAACCCGCCGTCGTGCAAACGCTGCATCATCCTCGCCGGAAAATGGTTCCGCTGGAACCAGGGATTCCAGCGCCACCCGCGATGCGACTGTCGACACATCCCCGCTTCGGAGAACATCGCCGACGACTTCACTACCGACCCGTACGAGATGTTCCGGTCGCTGAGCACGAAACAGCAGGACGCGATGTTCGGCCGCAGCGAAGCGCGCGCGATCCGCGATGGTGGCGACATTTACCGGGTGGGCAACATCCAGGCCCGCGGACTCGGGACCGCGCGATCCGCCCGCCTGTACGGAACTCCGACACGGATGACTGTCGACGACATCTACCGCGTCGCAGGCCACCGCACCAACGCCATCCGGATGCTCACCGAGAACGGCTACATCACGGGCCCGCAGGTCGCCGGCGGCAACGTGCTCGGCATCCGCGAGGGCTTCGGGTCGCTCGGTCGCGGCGGAACCCGCAAGGCTGCGTCGGCCGCTGTTGAGCAGGCTCGCCTCACCGGCATCCGAGACAGCCTCAACCGGTACACCATGACCGCCGCCGAGCGGCGACTCTACGACGCATTCTCGATGCGCCTCACCCTCCTCCAAGGGCGCAACCCTTGGATCCGCGGAGCCGACGTCACCCCTCAAGACCTCGACCTCGCCGAGCGGGTCCTGGCCAAGCAACTCGCCGATCTGGAGAACCAGCCGGACCAGGTGCGCACGCTGGCGCGCCTCCTCGGCCTCATCTGACTTCCCGCCGAGAGGTGGAAGCGCGCACACGCCGCGATCGCGTGGTCACGCCGACGGGCTCACGGAACTGAAAGGGCACAGACCCCATGTCTGGAACCAGCACCATCGCATGCACCCAACCGCGACCGCTCCTCTTCGGGTCGCCGCTCATCCCCTCCAAGCCTCGCCTCCGATTCGTCGACGGCGCTGGCGACGGGGCGGCTGGATCCGGCGACGACGACAAGGGCGGCGACGGCGACGACGACAAGGGCAAGGACGGCGCCAAGAACGACGCCGGTGACAAGTCCAAGTCCACCCTGCCGACGACGCAAGACGAGCTCGACCGCATCGTCGGCGAGCGACTCGCGCGTGAGCGGGAGAAGTTCAAGGACCACGACCAACTGAAGAAGGACTCGGAGGAGCTCACCAAGCTCCGCGAGAAGACGAAGACAGACGACGAGAGGGCCATCGACACCGCTCGTGAGGAGGGCCGCACTGAGGTGCGTGCCGTGCTCGCGCAGGAGCGTGTGAAGGTCGCCCTCGAGCGCGAGCTGTCGGGCCGCATCCCGGATGCGGGCGCTCTTCTCGACCTGGACCGGACTCAGTTCGTCAGCGGTGAGGGAGCGAACGTCGACGCCATCAAGGTGTGGGTGCTCGCGAACTCGACCGAGGCTCCGAAGGACACCGGCAAGCAGAAGGACGCCGGACAGGGTCGCCGCGATGGCAGCGCGGGAGGCGGATCGGTCCAGGCGGGCCGCGAAGCCTACGAGCAGCTCCACAGCAAGAAGTCCACCTCCACCTCTTCCTAGAAAGAAGGGAAATACCATGCCCCGTCTCAGCTCTGAGACTGTCGGCGCTGGTGATCAGTCCTGGCTCGGATCCACGCACGGCATCTCGAATGCCCGCACGGAGACGATCGACATCTCGACGTTCACCGCCGGCACGCACTACCCGAACGGGTACATCCCGTCGGGAACCCCTCTCGCGATCGTCGCGGGCCTCCTGGTCCCCTACGACGTGACCGTGGGCGTCACCACGGGTGCCGGCATCCTCGCCGGTCACCTGCTCACCGATCAGAAGGTCGTCGGCACTGTCGACTTCGCTGCTCCTCTGATCGACCACGGACGCGTGAACATCGCCAAGGTGCCGTACGCGTCCTTCGTCAAGCCGATCGCCGCGAAGAACGCGACGACGATCGTCTACGTCTAGGAGGGATGAACCATGGCTCTCTGGACCGACATCATCGACCCGGCCGAACTCACGGGGTACGCTCGCGCGTCCCTCGCCGACTACGAGCTGCGTCGCGGCACCCTCGCCCGTTTCCTGCCCAACCGTGAGGTCGCCGACGTCGTCGTGCGCTTCGTGGCGGGCGCGACGGGTCTCGTGGAGACGGCGCAGTTCCGCGCCTACGACGCGGAGCCCGAGGTGGGCAAGGCCCGCAGCGGGAAGCGCGTCACGCTGGAGCTCCCGGCACTGGGGCAGAACATCCCCGTGTCGGAGTACCAGCAGCTCCGCCAGCGCAACGCCGACGAGGACACTCTTCGCAACGCGATCTTCAACACGACCGATCAGGTCGTGCGGGCGGTCGCGGACACGATCGAGCGTCTCCGCGGCATCGTGCTGACCACCGGCAAGGCCACGATCAACCCGACCAACTTCGGCGGCAAGTTCCAGGCGGATGACGACTTCGGTCGCTCCGCCGGGCACACGGTCACCGCTGCGGTCGCGTGGTCGGGCACCACGGTGGACATCCTCACCGATCTGCAGACGTGGTTCGACACCTACGTCACCGCGAACGGTCAGGAGCCGGGGGCGACCCTGGTCAGCACCCGCGTCGCGCGCGCGATGGCACGCAACGATCAGTTCAAGTCCGCGCTGGTGGGCGGGGCCTCGCGCCCCGCGACGCTGTCGCAGGTCAGCGACACGATCGTGGACAACGGCTTCCCGCCGCTGGTCACGTACGACCGTCGCGTGAACATCGGCGGCGTCTCCACGAAGGTGGTCCCCGACGACCGGCTGATGTTCCTGCCGGCCCCCGTCGAGACCGACGACTGGCAGGGCACCGAGCTGGGTGCGACGTTCTGGGGTCAGACCCTGACGTCGACCGACCCGGCGTTCAACATCGAGTCGGCCGATCAGCCGGGAGTCGTCGCGGGCGTGTTCCGCAACGAGAAGCCCCCGATGATCGCCGAGGTCATCTCGGACGCGATCGGCATGCCCGTTCTCGCGAACGCTGACCTGTCGTTCGCTGCGGACGTGCTCTGATGGCCGGCGCGAAGACGCTCGCCACCACGGTGCACGTCACTGACGAGGCGGGCAAGACCCACGTCCTGGAACCGGGCAAATCGGTTCCGGCCGATCTGGCGAAGCTCATCACCAACCCGAAGGCATGGAGCGGCGACGCTCCGGCGCCCGAGGAGTCGGAGTCGAGCGGTTCCGGTAGCGGAGACAGCGGCACGCTGTCGAAGCCGCCGGTCGCCGGGGCAGGCTCGAGCGGCGACGACTGGAAGGCCTACGCGGTCCAGGAGGGCATCTCGGTGCCCGACGGTGCCAAGAAGGCCGACATCGTCGCGCTCGTGACCGAGCACGAGGGCCAGGCCTCCTGATGGCCGGGTGGGTGGCCGTCGACGCGGATGCTGTGGCATCCCGTTGGCGTCCACTCACCACCTCGGAGTCCGCGATCGTCGACACGCTCATCGAGGACGCCCAGGACATCCTGGAAGGCGCACTCGAAGACTCCGGCGTGACCGGCAAGCCGGAGCCCACGGACGAGCGCTGGGAGCGGGCGTACGTACGCGTCGTCGCGAACATGGTCCGCCGCCTCCTCATCAACCCGGAGGGCTACCTCGAAGAGGAAGGCCCGGACGGGTACCGCTACCGCCGCGACAAGACGCTCTCCGCTGGCGTCCTCTACGTCACCGACGATGAACTCGACCGGCTGCTCCCTCGCCGCCGTCGCGGGGCATCCTTCTCGATCTTCCCCTCATGAGCCGGGAGTCCGTCACCGCCCGCGGCCGCACCTTCGCCGAAGAGGGCATGACCTCGACCTGCCGCATCGGCGACTACACGCCGACGGTGGGCGACGACTTGGCCACGGCGTACACGATCACCGCCGAGACCTACGCCGGCGCATGCGAGCTGGAGGTCAGTAGCTCGACCACCGGACGAGCAGTTGACGCAGGCACCCAGGTCGTATCACTGCGAGACGCGGTGCTCGAGGTGCCCGTGATCGCTTCCGGGAACGTCAAGGCCGGCCAGATGGTGGAGATGGTAACCAACCCCCTGGACACGTCGACCGTCGGTCTGCAGTTGCGCATCGGCGCTCCGGACGACAAGACCTACGGCGTCACACGCCGGTTCCCGGTGGAGGTGATGCCCTGATGGCTGAGATCGGCTTCGACTTCTCCTCCCTCAACACCCTCGCCGCCGATCTGGGCGAACTCGCGGCCGAAGTCATCCCGAACGTCGAGAAGGCAGTCGAGGTCACCGCGCGCCACATCAAGGACGACTGGCGCGACGAGGCGAAAAAGCGGAACCCGGCACACGCCCGTGCATACCCGTACTCGGTCGACTACGACATGGAGAACAAGGACGGCGCGATCAGCGCCCAGATCGGCCCGAACCTCGGGAAGAACCAGGGCTCGCTCGGCATTCTGGAGGAGGCCAGCGGCGATGTACGCGCGGCACCGCAAGGCAACGCGCGCCGCGCCGTGCGCAACAACCTGGCCGACTTCGAGAAGGGTCTGCTGAAGGCGGCTGGAACTCTCGCATGAGTGCGGAGAAGCACTTCGCCGCGGTGCGGACCCTCCTCGTCGCAGGCCCCAATCTCGCGAACCGGGTCTTCGACACCGCACGAGTCGACGCCCAAGGCCAACTCATCCGCGACACGTATGCGGTCCTCTTCGGCGGCACACCCGATGACCGCGACGACGACCGCAACACCGCCCCGCAGCAGGTCGACTCAACAGCCGAGTACGTCTACACGACCCGAAGCGTGTCGATCACTGCCGACGGCGCCCGGAAGGTCGCTGACCAGGTTGCGGCCGCGCTGATCGGCAAAGTCGCGACCGTCACCGGACGTCGCTGTGATCCCCTGCGGCAAACGCTGGGCGGCGACGCCGAACCGGACCGCTCGGTGACGCCGCCCCTCTACTACATCGACGACGAGTACACGCTCGTCTCTCGCCGCGCCTGACCAGGCGCCCACCCAAGGAGATCGCTGTGACTGAGTTCATCCGTGTCCGTGCGGCCGACGGCCCGAAGCACGAGTTCGACGCCCCCCTCGCAGAGGTCGACGCCAACCCCGACTTGTACGTGATCGTCGACAAGAACCCCGTGACCACCCCCCGCGACCCGCTCTACGTCGACCCCGCACCCAAGAAGCCGGCCACCAAGCAGGATC
>JBDSKH010000129.1:0-7523 GCA_039917005.1 Pseudolysinimonas sp. | reverse complement strand
GCTGGTGGTGCTGGACGGCGATCCAGTCCCAGTCGTCCTGCGTGAGGTCGTAGCGGTCGGGGGCCTCTTGCTTGCCGGGGGTGAACTCGCCCTCCGGTTCGCCGCCGGCGGCGACCACCGCATCCAGGATCTCTTCGGTCAGCGCATCGCCGATGTGGTGCTGCAGCCAGTGTCGGGTCTCGGGGTCGAGCTTCGGCCACCAGGTGGCCGCGGTGATGTCGGACATGATCCGAGCATCGCACACCGGTCCGGTCAGGCGCCCGGTGGCGGGTCGGCGAGCAGCTCGACGCGCTCGGCGAGGTAGCTCTCGAGCGGGGCGAGAGCCGCACTCGCGGCGCTCCACCGCACCTGGACGCCCTCCGGGGTCAGGACGACGGGGCCGTCCGAGCGGGCGAGCCCGGCATCCAGCTCGAGAGGCGTCGCGTCGAAGTTCACCGTCTCCCCCTTCCGGAAGCCCGCCCGCAGCGCGGCCGCCCGGTATTCGCGTCGCGCAGCCGCGAGATTCGACTGGTGGTTGTCGAACTTCAGCTCGTCGATGCGGAGGGTGGTTCCGGTCGCGTAGAGCGTTCCGCCGCGACCGAGCAGCAGGACCCCGAGACGCCAGACCCTCTCCACGAGCACGAACGTGTCGCCGCGAAGGCGCCGGTGGGTCAGCACCGCGAGCACCTCGTCACGGGCGTCCGCCGACGACAGGTGCTCGGTCGCGCGGGCGACGGCGGCCCGGGCCGCCTCGAGATGATCCATCGCCTGCAACAATGCCACCCGGCGCGACGAGGTGTCGTAGCGTCGGACGATGCGCATCGAAGAACACGGAGACCTGCGGGTGCAGTATCTCGACGTCGACGGTCCCGTCATCTCGACGCCCGAGCAGACCTCCGACCTGATCGGCAACGCGTGGGTCGACGATGTGAGCGTCATCGCCGTGCCGGTGAATCGGCTCGATCCGGCGTTCCTCGATCTCCGGTCCGGTGTCGCCGGTGAGATCACGCAGAAGATCGTGAACTACCGGTTGAAGCTCGCCGTGATCGGCGATGTCAGCGCCGCCGTCGCCACGAGCGAACCCCTCGCCGACTACATCCGGGAGACGAACCGCGGCGAGCACATCTGGTTCTTCGACGACGAGGCGGGTCTCGCCGAGAGGCTGGCGGCTCGCGGGGTGCGCTGACAAATCGCTAGGCTCGTGCCACCGATCGACAGGGAGCCCGCAATGGCCGAGAACCGCAAGAAGAAGGTCGTCCGCGTCGAGTCAGATGCGGCGGAGATCGAAGAGGCCGCAGAGGACTGGAAGCCGACGCCGGAGTCGAAGGGCAAGGCGACCACATTCCGCGTCATCGCGGCCGTGCTGTGGATCCTCGCCATCGGCACCGAGGCCTTCGCGATCTTCTACGTGCTCCGCCAGAACCCCGTCAACCTCATCCTGCTGATCATCCTGCTCGTCGTCATCGGCGCGCTCGCGGTCGGCGGCTCCCTGCTGTGGAAGCGGGCCAACCGCCTCGATCCGGCGCGCAAGTCGGACAAGGTGCGCTTCTTCATCCAGAACCAGCTGGGCGCGATCATCACCGTGATCGCCTTCCTGCCCCTGATCATCCTGATCTTCACGAACAAGAACATGGACGGCAAGCAGAAGGGCATCGCCGGCGTCATCGCCATCGTGCTGCTGCTCGTTGCGGGCTACTTCGGTCTCTCGATCAACCCGCCCTCGGTCGAGCAGTACACCGCCGAGACCCAGACCGTCGTCGACCTCACCGGCCAGAACCTCGTGTTCTGGACCAAGTCGGGCGAGGTCTACCACCTCTGCGAGGAGGCCTCGGCCGTGAACCTGGAGTCGGAGGACAACACGATCTACAAGGGAACGGTCGCCGACGCGCACGCCGACGGCAAGCAGCGCCTCACGCTGCAGGTGGATCAGGAACTCGAGCAGTGCGGGTTCGCGCCCGCGGAGGGATAGCCATGGCATGGGTAGATCAACGCGATGTCGTGAAGCAGCACCTCGCTCTGGCGACCGCCGCACTTGAGCGAGCGACCGCTGACCCGAGGGTCTCGGCTGACGTCGTCGAGGCTCTGAACGAATTGCGCTTGACGTCCGTCGCACTGGCGAAGCTCGACACCGACGGGACCGACGAGGAGAAGCCGACTAAGCGGTAACGCGCGGCACGCCGTGCCGGCGCATGACCTCGTCGACGAATTCGCGCAACGGCTGCTTCGCCGCGTCGTCGTCGTACGGGATCTTGATGCTGCCCTTGCCGAATGACGCACGCGGGAAGCGATCCTTCATGTCCACGATGAGATCGAAGTCGATGGCGTGCGCCGTGAAGTGCTTCGCGGCCGCGGTGAACATCACGTAGCCCTTGAGGTAGGTCCCCTCGAACTTGAACATCGGCCGTCCGCGGAACATCAGGTAAGGCACGGTCGGGTAGTTCGTCGCGACGTACCCGGTGAACTCGCGCATCCACGCCTGCGCGTGCGGCGGAAGCGAGGCGATGTACTCCTCCGGAGTCTCCATGACGCTGTTCTACACGAAGCGCCGGATGACGCGGGGCCGATCCACATTCATCGCCAAGACCCAGGCCTGAGGAGGGACCATTGACCGATCACCGCCCGAATCGGATCCCACGTCTTCAGCGGCGGCCGTTGGCCCGTCAGCGCCTCGACGAAATCGAAAACCCGCGGGTAGCGCAGGTGTCGAGTGGCTTGGAAGACAACGGACGTGAAGCTCGATCCATCGTGAAACACCACGAGCATCCCGAAACCGGTCATCCGCAGGTCCGCGACATCCCGTGCACGCGCGGTGCGAGTCTGCGTCCACCCACGAACACGCAACACCCCGGAATCACGGAGTGAAATGCTCGGCCGCCAGGCGAGATAAGGGACCCCGACGACGAGAAACATGATGAAGATCGAGACGGCGAGTCCGCTGCCCCTCTCGGCATAGAGCTGGGCCGCCAACACCAGACCGAGCACACCGATGACGGCCGATCCGACACGGATCCACGCGCGTATGCGCCAGACCCCCGGTGTGCGAATCGAATCACCCTCGGCCATGTCACACGCCTACACGTTGAAGCGGAACTCCACGATGTCGCCGTCGTGCATGACGTAGTCCTTGCCCTCGATGCGCGCCTTGCCCTTCGCGCGAGCCTCGGCGATCGACCCGGTCTCCACGAGATCCGCGAACGACACGATCTCGGCCTTGATGAACCCGCGCTCGAGGTCGGTGTGGATGACGCCCGCGGCCTGCGGTGCCTTGTCACCCTGGTGGATCGTCCAGGCCCGCGACTCCTTCGGACCGGCCGTCAGATAGGTCTGCAGCCCGAGGGTGTCGAACCCGATGCGCGCGAGCTGGTCGAGCCCCGACTCGGTCTGACCCGTGGATGCGAGCAGTTCGGCCGCATCGGCGGCGTCGAGATCGATGAGCTCCGACTCGATCTTCGCGTCGAGGAAGACGGCGTCGGCGGGCGCGACCAGGGCGGCCAGCTCGGCACGCTTGGAGTCCGAGGTCAGCACCGCCTCATCCACGTTGAACACGTAGATGATCGGCTTCGCGGTCAGAAGACCCAGCTCCCGGATGGCGGCGAGATCGACGCCCTTCGCGACCGACAGCGGCGTGCCGGCATTCAATGCCTCCTGCGCCGCGACCGCGGCCGCGAGCACGGAGGGATCGAGCTTCTTGCCCTTCACGTCCTTCTCGAAACGCGGGATCGCCTTCTCGAGGGTCTGGAGGTCGGCGAGCGCCAGCTCGGTCGTGATGGTGGCGAGATCGGATGCGGGGTCGACCGCCCCGGCGACGTGGACGACGTCGGAGTCGGTGAAGACGCGCACCACCTCGGCGATCGCGTCGGCCTCGCGGATCGTCGCCAGGAACTGGTTGCCCAGCCCCTCCCCCTCGCTCGCGCCCTTCACGATGCCGGCGATGTCGACGAACGAGACCGTCGCGGGCACGATGCGCTCGCTGGAGAAGATGTCGGAGAGCACCTGGAGGCGGGGGTCGGGCAGCGCGACGACCCCGACGTTTGGCTCGATGGTCGCGAACGGGTAGTTCGCGGCGAGCACGTCGTTCTTGGTCAGGGCGTTGAAGAGCGTCGACTTGCCGACGTTCGGGAGTCCGACGATTCCGATGGTGAGAGCCACGGGGACTCAGCCTACCGGCGCGTGAAACGGTCACGATCCGATCACATGCCGCCACGACACGCCCGGGATGTTGCGTGACCCCCGTGCCGTTCACTAACGTGGCCGAGCACCCAATCCGCACGCCGACCCTGAAAGGAGCCGCGCCATGTTGAACCTCACGATGATTCCCACCGCCGCCGGCTTCGTCGGCGTCACCTCCGTCCGGCACGGCTAGCAGCTTCGATCGAAGCGCCCGCCGTCCATGACGGTGGCGACGCTCTCGAAGCAGGGCCCGCGCAGCATCCTGAATGCTCTGCGCTCTCGCCCATCACGCCCCGTCCGCGACCCGCGCTTCACGCCTGTGGTCGATCCCCCGCCCTGCGCCTCTCAACAGAGGCGAGCGGGCGGTCTGCAGTTCACCACTCTCACGATGAGGAACACCATGAACACCACTCTGACGACTCATCGTCGTCTCGAAACCGCTCACGAAGAGCAACACCCGCAGCCCGTGCGCCGCGTCGGCCTGGTCGACCGCGCCGCACTGCACGTGGGCATCGCGCTCATCAAGTGGGGTCGGCGCCCGAGCGCCGCGCCGCGGAACGAGCGCCGGGCGAACCTGCTCGAGCGCGCGTTGCTGAGCAACCGGGCGGACCAGCACATCGATGCCGAACGGCAGAAGGCAGTGCTGCAGTACGCACAGATGCTGCGCTTGCGATGAGCGCACACACGGCAACCCACACCACGGGGCCGTCGCAGGAGGTCAGCCTCCGGCGACGGCCCCGTCCCGTTGCAGGCGGTTGCGCGCTCTGAGCACGCGCGGCGGGGCAACCGCCCCGCGTCGGTACCGCATGTCAGAGTGAGGCACGTGCCGCTCGACTTCACCGCCATCGACTTCGAGACGGCCAACGGCTCCGCCGCCAGCGCGTGCTCCGTCGGCCTGGTGAAGGTGCGCGACGGTCAGGTCGTGGACAAGATCGGCTGGTTCATCCAGCCGCCGTTCGGGCACGACCACTTCGTCGAGTGGAACACTCGCATCCACGGCATCACCGCCGACATGGTGCTGGAGGCCCCCGGTTGGGTCGACCAGCTCGCCGATCTGCAGGCGTACATCGACGGTGACGCTCTGGTCGCCCACAATGCCGGATTCGACATGGGCGTCATGAAATCGGCCTGCATCGCGACCGGGCTGACGGTGCCGTCGTACTCCTACGTCTGCAGCCTCCAGGTCGCCCGCAACACGTACCACCTCGAGTCCTATCGGCTCCCCGCTGTCGCGATGGCCGCCGGGTTCGAGGACTTCCCGCACCATGACGCCGTCGCGGATGCCGAGGCGTGCGCGGCGATCATGATCCACGCCGCCGACCGCCACGGGGCGATCGACCTGACCGAGCTCGCCGTCATGGCGCGCGTGCGCGTCAGCTCGACCGTGCCGCCGGCTGTCGCCGCGAGCGCCTAGCCCTCCGTCGTCTCCGGGGCGCGCGCGCCGCGCACCAGGAAGGCGCCGCCGATCGCCGCGCAGGCGAACGGCACCCCGACCATGATCGAAAACAGGTGCACGCCGAAGAGGGCATCCGGGATCTCGATGAGGGGCCCAGCGACCGCGAGGATGAAGTCGAGGGCGAAGACCGCGAGAACGAGCGCGCCTCGCGCGACGGATCGCCGGCGCCACGCGGCGATCGCCAGACCGGCCAGCCAGATCGACATCCCGAGCAGGCCGCCCGCGAAGAGTGTCTGGTTGCCCGCCATCTGTACGACCAGATAGGCCGACTCGCCCCATCCCGCATTCAAGCTCGAGATGTAGGCCAGGGGGCCCGGCGCGCTGACGCGCGTGACGCCTGCGAGACCGAGCGCGCCGGCGGCAATCGCGCCGGCGACCGCGCATGCGTCGACCCACAGAGACGGTCGCTCGGCGCGGAGGACGGCACGCACCGCCACCGCCGCCACTACCAGCGCGGCTGCCAACATGAGCAGCAGGATGCCCGTGACGACGTACGCATCGCCCTGCTCGGCGAGATAGTCCAGACTGGCCGCCGGATTGTCGCCGTCGATCTGCCCGCGGCTCGCGAACTCCAGGAGGCGTGCACCGCACAGGGCGAGTCCCATCACGATGAGCGCGCCTCCCGCTGTCATCCTGGTGGTGCGCCACTGGGCCGGGGTCATGCCGCGATGATAGCGATCCAGTGGTCGCTTGAGGCGGTCGCTAGCCTGAAACGGTGGCCGACGACGCGCGGGTGTGGGACGTCATCGTCGTGGGCGCCGGACCGGCGGGTTCATCCGCGGCGCGCACCGCAGCATCCGGCGGCGCGTCGGTGCTGCTGATCGATCGCGCCGAGTTCCCGCGCTACAAGACCTGCGCGGGCGGCCTCATCGGCGCGTCTCTGGCGAACATTCCCGACTCGGTACTCGAGGTGGTGGAGGATCGTCCGCACCGTGCGATCTTCACGAGGCGCGGGCGCGACGCGGTCATCATCGAGCGCCCCGATCCCTTCCTCGGGATGGTCGACCGGCAGCGTTTCGACGCGGCGCTGCTGGACGCGGCGGTCGCCGCGGGTGCGACGTTCCGTGGCCGCGTCACGCTACGCGAGGTGCGCGACGCGGGCACCCACGTCGAGCTGGAGACCACCGGCGGAGTCCTGCGCGCGAAGGTCGTCGTCGGCGCCGACGGCTCGGCGAGCCGAGTAGCGCGCCACGTGGGGGTGCGCTACCGGCTCACCGATCTGGGGCTGGAGGACGAGATCCGCATCGATCCGTCGCCATGGCGCGGCACGATCCTCATCGACTGGGGGCGAGTCAGGGGCAGTTATGCCTGGCTCTTCCCGAAGGCCGAGGGTGTCGCGATCGGCGTGATCCAGCGCACGGGCGACCCAGACTCCGCCCGCGCCTACCTGGCCGAGTGGAGGACTCGGCTCGGCCTCGACGGCGTGCCCGCCCTGCACTCGAGCGGCCATCTGACGCACTCGAGGGATTCCGGATCACCGCTGCGTCGGGGGCGGGTCATCGTCGCCGGCGATGCCGCCGGCCTGCTGGAGCCGTGGCTGCGCGAGGGGATCTCGTTCGCCCTGCGCTCGGGAATCCGGGCGGGCGAGGCCGCGGCAGCCGCGACCGACGACCCGGATCGCCTGGACGACTATGTGTACCGCATCCACGACGAGCTCGAGCCGGAGCAACGCGCCGGCGGCCTGCTCCTCACGGGGTTCGAGCTGTTCCCCCGGTTGATCCAATGGGCGCTGGCCCGGCGCTCGACGCAGAGGTTCTTCGTGCGATACGGGCGAGCCGAGACGACTCTTGCGAGCTTCTGGCGCGCCGGCTGGATCATGCGCGTCGGGGATCTGCTGGCGCGCCCGTTCCGCTAGCTAGTTCTGCGGGAACCCGAGGTTGATGCCTCCGTGGCTCGGGTCGAGCCAGCGCGACGTGAT
>JBDSKH010000128.1:0-3247 GCA_039917005.1 Pseudolysinimonas sp. | reverse complement strand
TGGTGTTCACCGGCGAGGACTACCCGTTCGGCGAGTTCGGCCCCGACGACGACCCGCTCGCTGCCCAAGCGACGGCGACGGGCATGGGCATCCGCACCGGTATCACCGAGCTGTCGAACTTCCACCTCAGCGAGGCCCCCGCCTACGGCTCGAGTGTGCAGCCGAACGGCCACCTAGTCATCGACGAGAGCGTGCACGATCCGAACCGCATCTACGCGACCGAAAACGAGTGCTACAACGACTGCGGCTACGAGACGGACGATCCGTACTACGCCGTGCGTCAGTCGAACCTGAAGGCGCTGCAACTGCGCATGAACTGGATCTACGTGGTCCCCGAGCCGTCGTACCTCGCCGAGTACCCCGAGCACTGGGACTGGGTGCGGCTCTCGCAGGGGCAGAGCGTCGCCACGAGTGCCGACGCCTGGGCCGACCTGCGTGATGCGACCGACGAGTACTGGAGCGACGAGAACGTCGACCCCGACGAGTTGCGCCGCTTCGCCGACCCGGCACAGTGGGTCGACCGCCCGTACGTGCGCAACCTGGAGCGCTGGCTGGTGCAGGTCGACGAGCCGGGTACGGTCGCACACCGCACCGACACCGACGTGCACGAGCAGGTTTTCGAGTCCGACAACGGAGCCGCGTACGAAGGGCTCAGCACGGCCGTCGCCGCCGGCGACACCGGGTTCGCCTTCGATGTCGATGAGCGATTCGCGGCGGCCGCCGACGGCTCGCGTCTGGTGTTGAAGGTGACGTACCGGGATGCGGGGGCCGGGTCGTTCACCGCCGACACCGCGGCGGGCTCTTCGGCTGCCGTCGAGCGCACCGGCGACGGCGTCGAACGCACGGCCACGATCGCGTTGCCCGCGCTGGGCGCCGACCGCCGCATCCGAATCTCTCTCGCCGACCGCGCCGACGACCTGATCGTGCGTTTCGTGCGGCTGGTGCGCGTCGAAGGATGACGCAACGCCGGGTCTGCTCTTGCCCCGCGACACACCCTGATCCGGCAGATTGAGGCCATGCCCCTGTCTGGACAGCACCAGTCTTGATCCGATGCTGGTGCGGAGCAGCCAGGAACACTTCCCCGATCCCGGACTAGGCGCCCAGTTGACTCCCGCTGCCGCTCTCCGATCGTCAAGCGCTTTGGCAAGCGTTTGCGGCGGCGCTTCAGAGGCTAATTGAGGATTGGGGCTCACATTCTGACGTGCCGCATGCCGTCCGCGACGTGACGGTGGAGGTTGTCGGGGGGGACGAGTTCACCTTGAGCCAGGTCCGACGGTCGGCCGAGCTGGATTTCGCGCATCTGTCGCCAGCGACGCCTGTCTCCGGCGAGATGGACTAAGTGCTGGCTGTCCGATGGAGGAGCGGGACTGGAGGAGATGATCAACCTCTCGCCGGAGGCCCGATACAGATAGGTAGCCCCACAAATCCCCCACAACTCTATGGAATTTTCTCGATCACGACGAACCCACGCCTACCGCAACCGACTGTGTTAGTTGGCCTCGAGTCCACGAGCACCCGATTTGCAGCCCTCGTTCTAGGTTTCGAATCCCTCCGGGCGCACAGAGAAGGTCCTGATCGCGCGGGGGTGAGGCAGTGGAACTGCCTGGACTTCCGCCACTCGCCTGGACGCACGGCGAGGGCGACGCGGCGTTGGGACCGGATGGCGAGCTGACTCTGACGGCGGCCGCCGGTGTGGACTGGACGAACGATCCCACGGGAACGGAGTTCGAACACCAGCACGGTTCCACAAGTCTCTCGTTCCTCGTGACGGAGGACTTTCAGTTGTCCGCGCGTGTTCGGGTGGATGCTCCCCGTTCGACGTTCGACGCGGGAGCCCTCACAATCTGGTCTGACGCCGATCACTGGGCGAAGGTCTGTTTCGAACGCTCACCGCAGGGCGGAGACATGATCGTCTCGGTCGTCACCAACACCTACTCGGATGACTCCAACGCCACGGACGTCGACGCAGGTGCGGCGTGGTTGAGGGTCAGCCGGCTCGATCGCGCATTCGTCTTTCACTCGTCGAACGACGGGGTGGAGTGGAGACTCGTCCGGATCTTCCGCTTGCTCACGGATCGGCCGGTCGTCTGCGGGTTCATGGCGCAGGCGCCGATGGGTGAATCCGCCATCGCCCGGTTCGACCGGATTCGCTACAGCTCGGGCCCTCTCGCGGAATATCGATAGCGGAAACGGGTCACTGCTTGAGATCGATCGATCTGCGCGTCGTTCCCGCAGCGCCCGCTCCCGCCCGCTGGCTGGCCCGTGTGCTCGTGTTTGCCGTGCTCGCGTTCTTCTGCGTCTTCTTCGTCCTCCCCCTGGCGTGGTTGCTGCTGGCGCCGACGAAGAGCACCACGCAACTCAACGGCCTCAACGACGAGCAACCCTTCAGTTTCGGATCATTCGACCAACTCGCTGAGAACTGGAACGCGCTGGTCACGTTGCAGGACGGCATCATCTGGACCTGGCTCGGCAACTCCGTGCTCTACTCGGGCGCCGCCCTGGTGATCACCCTCGTCGTGGCCATCCCCGCGGGCTACGCGCTCGCAATGACCGACTTTGCGGGCCGCCGGATCCTGCTCATGACCACGCTCCTGGTCATGCTCATCCCGAACACCGCTCTCGCGTTGCCGATCTTCCTCGAACTCTCGGCGGTTCGGCTCGTCAATTCGCCGCTCGCGGTAATCCTGCCGTTCTCCTTCTTCCCCTTCGGCGTCTACCTGGCGTTCATCTACTTCTCCACGACCATGTCGCACGATCTCCTCGATGCGGCCCGGATCGACGGCGCGGGGGAGTTCCAGGTCTTCTGGCGGATCGCGGTGCCCCTCGCGATCCCCGTCATCGCGCTCGTCGGCTTCTTCAACTTCGTCGGCAATTGGAACAACTACTTCCTGCCCTTCATCATGGAGCCGGGCTCGACGAAGATGCCCGTGCAGGTGGGACTGGCGGAAATGAACTCGAGCTCGCCCGTATTGGCGTTCGCGACACTGATCTCGATCGCGCCGGTGCTGATCATCTTCCTGTTATCGCAGCGCTTCCTGGTGACCGGGATGACGGCCGGCGCCACGAAGGAATGAGCGCGTCTACCCGCTCCGTCAGGTCTGACTCGCTCAGCCCTTGTGCTGCGCGCGGTACCGGTAGGGCGTCAGTCCGTGCATCTGCTTGAACCGACGGGCGAAGTAGAACGAGTCCGGATAGCCGGCCGCTGCGGCCACCTGCGCGATCGGCAGCCCGGTCGTGTCGAGAAGCT
>JBDSKH010000127.1:0-14088 GCA_039917005.1 Pseudolysinimonas sp. | reverse complement strand
CGGCGTGCTCACCTCCGCCGAAGCCGACCGCTTCCTCGGCCTGGCCGAGCGCCTGCCCCAGCTCACCCCCGCCGAAGTCGGCGAGCTCAACGTCATCGCCGGCGGCCTGCCCGTCTCCCCGGAAGGACTGTTCTGATGCTGCACTCGACCATGACCGCCGCGGCGAAGCGCGCCGCATTCCGCGCCCGGCTCGCGAGCGGCGAACTGATCAGGATGCCGGGGGCCTTCAACCCGCTGAGCGCTCTGCTCATCCAGGACAAGGGCTTCGAGGGCGTCTACATCTCGGGTGCCGTGCTGAGCGCGGATCTCGGCCTCCCCGACATCGGCCTCACCACCCTGACCGAGGTCGCCCAGCGCGCGGGGCAGATCGCACGGGTCACCGACCTGCCGGCCCTGGTCGACGCCGACACGGGATTCGGCGAGCCGATGAACGTCGCGCGCACCGTGCAGGTGCTCGAGGACGCGGGCCTGGCGGGCATGCATCTCGAGGACCAGGTGAATCCCAAGCGCTGCGGCCACCTCGACGGCAAGGCGGTCGTGGATGAGTCCACGGCCCTCAAGCGCATCAGGGCGGCCGTCGAGGCGCGCCGCGACCCGGACTTCCTCGTGATGGCGCGCACCGACATCCGCGGCGTCGAGGGCATGGCGGCCGCCGTCGACCGGGCGAAGGCTCTCGTCGATGCGGGTGCCGACGCGATCTTCCCCGAGGCGATGGAGTCCCTCGAGGAGTTCGCCGCCATTCGGGCGGCCGTCGACGTGCCGATCCTGGCCAACATGACCGAGTTCGGGAAGTCCGAGTTGTTCACCCACGCACAGCTCGCCGAGGTCGGAGTCAACATCGTCATCCACCCGGTCTCGCTGCTGCGGCTCGCGATGGGCGCCGCCGAGCGCGGCCTCGACACCCTGCTCGCCGAGGGATCGCTCGTCTCGGCGGTGCCCGAGATGCAGACGCGGGCCCGGCTGTACGAGCTGATCGACTACGTGGGGTATTCCGGATTCGACGCCGGTATCTATACGTTCGACCTCAAGAACAACAGGAGCGGCGCATGAGCGATATCAAGAAGGGCCTCGCCGGCGTGGTCGTCGACACCACCTCGGTCTCGAAGGTCAACCCCGACACCAACTCGCTGCTCTACCGCGGATACCCCGTCAACGAGCTCGCCGACAAGTGCTCGTTCGAGGAGGTCGCGTTCCTGCTCTGGTACGGCGAGCTGCCGACCGACGCCCAGCTGGCCGCGTTCGAGAAGTTCGAGCGAGCTCATCGCGAGCTGGACGAGAACGTCAAGCGCGTCATCGACGAGCTGCCGATGACGGCGCATCCGATGGATATCGTGCGCACCGCGGTGAGCGTCATCGGGGCGAGCGACCCCGAGGCTCCCGACATGCGTCGCGACGAGAACCTCGACAAGGCCAAGCGGCTGTTCGCGAAGCTGCCCGCGATCGTCGCCTACGTCCAGCGCCGCCGCCGCGGTGAGGAGCTGATCCCGCCGCGCGACGACCTCGGATACAGCGCGAACTTCCTGCACATGACCTTCGGCGAGGTGCCCGACCTGGTGGTGGTGAGCGCATTCGACGTGTCGATGACGCTCTACGCAGAGCACTCCTTCAACGCGTCGACGTTCACGGCGCGCGTCGTCACGAGCACGCTCGCCGACATCTACTCGGCCGTCGTCGCGGCGATCGGTGCGCTCAAGGGCCCGCTGCACGGTGGTGCGAACGAGGCGGTGATGCACACCTTCGACGAGATCGGAACAGCGGACAAGGCCGAGGGGTGGCTGAAGAGCGCCCTGGCCGAGAAGCGCAAGATCATGGGCTTCGGGCACCGCGTCTACAAGAACGGGGACTCCCGGGTCCCCACCATGAAGGCGGCCCTCGACACCCTGGTCGCCCGAGAGGGCGACGAGAAGTACAGTGCCGAGGCCGTGAAATTGAGCGCCCTCTACGAGGCGCTCGAGACGGCCATGGTGACCACCAAGGACATCAGGCCGAACCTCGACTATCCGAGCGGCCCGGCCTACCACCTGATCGGGTTCGACACCGAGCTGTTCACGCCGTTGTTCGTCGCGGCCCGCGTCACCGGCTGGACCGCGCATGTGATCGAGCAGCTCGAGGCCAACGCCCTCATCCGCCCGCTGTCGGAATACGTGGGACCCGCCGAACGGCACGTGCCTGACCGCTCGCAGTGAGCCCGGCTGAGCCGCTCGGCTTAGTGCTACCGTCCGAGAATGTCGCGCATCGTGGCGGTCGCCCCCGCCCTCCCCGAGTTCGCGTACAGCCAGGCCGAGATCACGGCGGAGCTCAGCGACCTCATCACGTCGGACCGGACGCGGCGTGCGGTGCTCGAGCGATTTCATGCGGCCAGCGGGATCGGCCGCCGGCACACCGTCCTCCCCCTGGAGCGTTACCGCGATCTCGGTGACTTCGGCGCCGCCAACGACATCTGGATCCGCGAGGGCACGGCGCTCGCCGCGCAGGCCGTCGCGGCGGCGCTCGCCACGGCGGGCCTCGAGCCGGCCGACATCGACTACCTGCTCTTCACCTCGGTGACGGGGATCGCGGCCCCGTCTATCGACGCGCGCCTGGTGCCGGTGCTGGGGTTGCGCACCGACATCAAGCGGATGCCGTCGTTCGGCCTCGGATGCGTCGCGGGCGCCGCGGGGCTGGCTCGCGTCCACGACTACCTGCTCGGGCATCCCGACGAGATCGCCCTGCTGGTGTCGGTCGAGTTGTGCTCGCTCACGCTGCAGCGCGACGACGACTCTGTGGCGAACTTCGTGGCGAGCGGGCTCTTCGGCGACGGCGCCGCGGCGGTCGTGGTGGCGGGCGACCGGCGAGCGGCCGAGCTCGGGCTGCCCGGCCCCGAGATCATCGGCACGCGTACCGAGCTCTACCCCGACAGCGAGAGCGTCATCGGGTGGGACATCGGCGGCACCGGGTTCCGCATCGTCCTGACGGCGGCCGTCTCCGACACCATCGACGCCAACATCGGGCATGACGTCGGCGAGCTGCTCGCCGAGCATCACCTCGGGTTCGACGACGTCGGAGCCTGGGTGGCGCATCCCGGCGGACCCCGGGTCCTGGAGGCGTTCGAACGCGGGCTGAAGCTCGACCGGTCGGACCTCGAGGCGAGCTGGCGGTCGCTCGACGCCGTAGGCAACCTGTCGTCGTCGTCGGTGCTGCACGTGCTCTCCGACATGATCGACCAGCCCCCCGGCACCCACGGCGTGCTGTTCGCGCTCGGGCCGGGAGTGACCAGCGAGTACGTCCTGCTGCGCTGGGCGGCCTGACCGTGCCCGACACCAGCGTGGTGCTCTTCACCGTGTTCATCCTGCTGACAGGGGTGGAGCGGATCATCGAGCTGTTCACTTCGCTGCGTCATGCACGGTGGGCGTTCGAGCGCGGCGGTGTCGAGAGCGGGCGCGGACATTTCCCGGCGATGGTCATGCTGCACACCGGCCTGCTGGTCGGTTCCCTCGCCGAGGTCTGGCTGCTCGGGCGCCCCTTCATCGCGCTGCTCGGCTGGCCGATGTTCGCCATCGCGGTGCTCTGCCAGGTCGGGCGGATCTGGATCATCCGCTCGCTCGGCAACCAGTGGAACACCCGCATCATCGTGGTGCCGGGCATGCCGCTCTCGCGGCGCGGGCCGTACCGCTGGCAGAAGCTGCCGCATCCCAACTACGTCCTCGTCGCCGTGGAAGGACTGGCCATCCCGCTCGTGCACACGGCGTTCATCACGGCAGGGATGTTCGCGGTGCTCAACGCCATCCTGCTGATCGGGTTCCGGATACCGGCGGAGGACCGCGCGCTCCGGGCGGCCGGCTGATGGCCGGGCGGCGAGATCGCGAGACCGAGATCCTCATCGCCGGCGGGGGGCCGGTGGGGCTCGCCGCCGCGATCGAGTCGCGGCTGTCCGGCCACGACGTCATCGTGGTCGAGCCGCGCGAAGGACCGATCGACAAGGCATGCGGTGAGGGATTGATGCCCGGGGCGGTGCCGGCGCTCGCCCGGCTCGGCGTTCATCCGCGCGGATTCCCGCTCCGGGGCGTCGACTACCGCGACGGTCGCCGGAGCGCGTCGCATCGCTTCGTCGCCGGCAATGGCCTCGGCGTTCGCCGCACCACGCTGCACGCCGCGCTGCGCGCCCGCGCCGAGGAGCTGGGCGCCCGTTTCGTCGTCGACCGGGTCGAGGGTATCGAGCAGGATTCGACAGGCGTCCGCGCCGCCGGCATTCACGCCGACTGGCTGTTCGCGGCCGATGGCCTGCATTCGACGGTCGCGCGCGAGCTCGGTCTGACGCTTCCGGCGCCGGCCGCCCGGCGACGCTACGGCCAGAGGCGGCACTACGCGGTCGAGCCGTGGTCGGATCTGATCGAGGTGCATTGGACGAAAGCGGGCGAGATCTACGTGACACCGACCGCGGACGGGATGGTCGGGCTCTCGCTGCTCGCGCGGCAGGGAACGCAGTTCGACGCCGCGATCGCGGCGGCCCCCGAGCTCGCGGCGCGGATCGCGGGAGCCGAACCCGCCAGCGCCCTGCGCGGCGCGGGGCCGTTCCGGCAGCGCACGCGCGCCCGGGTCGCGGGTCGCGCGCTCCTGCTCGGCGACGCCTCCGGCTATGTCGACGCGCTGACCGGTGAGGGCATCCGCATCGGGCTGGACCAGGCGAGGGCGGCCGTGGCGGCCGTACACGCAGGCCGGCCGAAGGAGTACGAGAAGGAGTGGGAGCGGGTCACGCGCGACTTCCGGCGGCTGACCGGCGGGCTGGTGCGACTGGCCACCTCCCCGGCGCGTCCCGCCATCGTGCGGATCGCCAAGGCGGCGCCGGGCGTGTTCGAGGGGGCCGTGGAGAGGCTCGCGCGATAACGCGCGGCGCCTAGAGGCCGAGCGCCTGGAGCAGCTCGTCTGCCGTGTCGACGACGGCGACGGCGCCCGCCTGTTCGGCCGGCGCCCCGTAGCCCCATGTCACGTAGATGGTCGGGACGCCATGCTCGCCCGCTCCGTGGGTGTCGTGGATGCGGTCGCCGATCATGACCGGCGCGGACAGGTCGGCGCCGCCCTCCCGCAGCCGGCGGAGGGCCTCGGCAACCACATCCGCCTTCTTGCTGCGGGTCTCGTCAGCGCTGGCACCGGTCAGCTCGTCGAAGTACTTCGTGAGGCCGTAGTGGTCGAGCACGAGCGTCGCGGGCACTTCGGGCTTGGAGGTCGCGAGCGACAACCGCATGCCGGACTCGTGGATGCGGCGCAGCACCTCCTCGAGACCCGGATACACGGTCGCGTCGTACACGCCCGACTCCAGGTAGAGCGGCCGATACGTTTCGAGGGCGAGCTCGGACTCCGCGGCGTCGAAGTGCGCGAGGTCCCGGAACGAGTCGAGGATGGGTGGCCCGACGTAGGCGAGCAACTCGGCCGGCGTCGGCACGGGACGCCCGAGGCGCTCGAAAGTCTTGGCGAGCGTCGCCGTGATTCCGGGTGCCGAGTCGACGATGGTTCCGTCGAGGTCGAACAGCACGGCCGTATACCTGCTGGACATCGGCACTAGCCTAGGCGGCATGAGCCAGAGCACCCCAGCCCAGAAGCCGCCGGCCCCGTCGAGCGCCGCCCCGGCAGCCAAGCCAGAGAAGGTCATGCCGCGCGGGTCCTCGACCAGCGTGCTCTTCACGATGGCCGTCGTGCTGTCGTCGGTGGTATTCGCCCTGCCGGTCACGGTGTCGCGGATCGTCGAGGGCATCCTCGACAGCTCCAACCCGGACGGGATCAAGGACACGGGCGCCGGCCTCGCCTACCTCGGCCCGATCCTCGGCTGGGGCTTCGGCTCGCTGGCCGTGCTGCTGCTCATCGTGATCGTGGTCTACGTGGTGATCTACCGTCGCGAGCGCACGCTCGACGCACTCAAGCTGCCGCTGCTGCTCATCGCTATCCAGATCCTTCTGGGTGTCATCTCCATCATCTTCAACGCGTTCGCCAACGGGTCGCAGTAGGGGATGACGGAGCCGGTTCCCGCGACGACCGACCGACTGCGCACCGCGGCCTACGTCCTCGCCACGTCGATCGTCGGCGTCCCCCTGCTCGTGGGCACGCTCACCCAGGCGGTGTTCTATCAGCTGAATCCACGCGACATCGATCTCGGCGGGCTCGACGCCTATCAGCTGGAGATCGGCATCCCGTTCGTCGTGGCGGCACTCGCGATGGTCGTCGCCATCGCGCGGGTGTTCTCACGACTGGCCCAGCGCGAGGGTGGTCGCAGCGTGTTGCGCTACCCGATCCTCATCATCCAGCTGCAGCTCGCCTTCACCGTCGCCGTCATCGTTCTCGTGCTGCTCACCCCGCCCGGGATCTAGAAGAGGCGGTTCTCTGACGTGTCGAGACCGCGCATCGCGTCGTAGTCCAGGAGAAGGCACCGGATGCCGCGGTCGGCCGCCAGCGTGCGCGCCTGCGGCTTGATCTCCTGGGCTGCGAAGACGCCCGAGACCGGAGCGAGCAGCGGATCCCGGTTCATCAGCTCGAGGTAGCGGGTCAGCTGCTCGACGCCGTCGATGTCGCCGCGCCGCTTGATCTCGACGGCGACGGAGGCGCCCGAATCGTCGCGAGCCAGGATGTCGACGGGACCGATGGCGGTCATGAACTCGCGTCGAACCAGGGAGTACCCGTCGCCGAGCAGCTCGATCTGCTCGGCGAGCAGTCGTTGCAGGTCGGCCTCGACGCCGTCCTTCTGCAGGCCGGGGTCGACGCCGAGTTCGTGCTGCGAGTCGTGCAGGATCTCGTGGATCGAGATGACGAGCAGGTCGGCGGTCTTCGCGTGCGTGACCCGCCAGAGCTCCGTGACGCCGGCCGCTGCGCGCTCGTCGTCGACCTCGTCGAGGGTGAAGACGGCGGGCGGGCTCATCCAGTTGAGCGGCTTGTAGCTCAGCGAGTCGGAGTGCACCAGGACGCTGCCGTCGTTTTTGAGCACGAGAAGACGGGTCGCGAGCGGCAGGTGGGCGCTCAGTCGGCCCGCATAATCGACCGAGCAGAGGGCAACGACGAGACGCACCCGTGCAGTCTAGGTCGTGCGGCGCGGCCGCCCATCGCCCCCGGAATGCCCGGTGGTACCGTCGGTTCATGACGCCGCAGGAGCTCGAGAACCTCGCGCATCTGCGGCGCGCGCGCGACCTGATCGACCGGGATTACGCCAAGCCGCTCGACGTGCCGACGATGGCCGCACGTGCCCTGATGTCGCCCGCGCACTTCTCCCGGCAGTTCCGTGCCGCCTACGGCGAGACCCCGTACAGCTACCTGATGACGCGCCGCATCGAGCGCGCGATGTTGCTGCTGCGGGCGGGGGCGAGCGTGACCGACGCGTGCATGGAGGTCGGCTGTACGTCGCTCGGCTCGTTCAGCTCGCGCTTCGCCGAGATCGTCGGGGAGTCGCCGACCGCGTACCGAAGCCGGGAGCATGCGGCCGTCAATGCGATGCCGTCCCGGATGGCGATGGAGCGCACCCGGCCGGCCCGTCGGCGATCGAGCAGGAACGGAGAAGCGACGTCGGACGGGGCGGCTTAGAGTCGCCGTCATGACAATCGCACTCCAGTACACCAACGTCACCGTCAACGACGTGGACGAGTCGATCGCTTTCTACGGCGGCGCGCTCGGGCTCGAGGTCCAGAACGATGTGGCATCCGGCGACTTCCGCTGGGTAACTCTCGGCAGCGGCTCGCAGCCGGGGCTCGGCATCGTGCTCTCCGAGCCGCACGCCGGCCGGTCGAAGCAGGACGGCGACACGATGCAGGAGCTCCTCGTCAAGGGCGTCCTTCCGATCCTCGTCTTCCGCACCGACGACCTCGACGCGACCTTCGAGAAGGTGCGCGAGTCGGGTGCCGAGGTGCTGCAGGAGCCGATCGACATGGGCTACGCCCGCGACTGCGCGTTCCGCGATCCGTCGGGCAACATGGTGCGCATCTCCCAGGACCCCGCGGCCTGACCCGGGCGGCTACGGCCGGGCGGCCGTGGTCTCTGACGGACCGGCCGTGGCGCCGGTGGCCGAGGGACCGGCCGCCTCGGCATCCCGTGGCTCGCGGGCGGCCGGAATGGCGATCGTCGCGACGATGATCAGGCCGAGCACGATCCAGAGGGCGTTGAGCACGCCGATCTGATCGCCCACGAATCCGATGAGCGGCGGGCCGATCAGGAAGGCGGCGTACCCGATGGTCGCGACGGCGCTCACGCTCGCGGCCGCGTTCTTGGGGTCATCGGCGGCGGCCGACATCCCCACCGGGAAGCCCAGCGACGCGCCCAGTCCCCACAGCACGACTCCCGCGATCGCGATCGGGATGACCGGCACCAGGATGACGATGGCGAGCCCCGCCGCCGCGGCCAGCGAGGCGCCGCGCAGCACCGCCACCCGCCCGAAGCGGTCGAGCAGCGGGACCCCGGCGATGCGCCCGGCCGTCATCGCGACCGTGAAGACGCCGAAGACGAGCGCCCCCTGGCCGTTGTCGAATCCGCGGTCGTCGATGAAGCCGATCGCGATCCAGTCGTTGGCCGATCCCTCGGTGAACGCCATCCCGAGCACGATGAGTCCGATGAGGAGGGTGCGCGGGTTCAGCCAGATCGACATGCGGTCGCGGAACGACGGCTTCGAGTGGTCGTCGCCGCGCGCGTCGGCGAGCGCCTCGTCGCTGGGGATCCAGCGGATGACCACGAACGCCCCGACGAAGAGGAGAGCCGCGACGACGCCGAGGTGGAGCGCGACGTCGACGCCGGCGAACGCGGCGAGCGAGCCGAGCCCGGCGCCGGTGACGGTGCCGAAGCTCCAGCTGGCGTGGAACCAGGGCATGATGTTGCGGCCGTTGGCCCGCTCGGAGCCGGCTCCGGAGACGTTCATGGCGACATCGCAGATTCCGCTCGCGAAGCCGTACAGCGCGTAGCCGAGCAGGGCGACGCCGAAGCTGCTGAACGCGGTCGCGCCCAGGCCGATCACGGCCAGCGCGATGCCGGCGCCGGCGAGGAAGAGCAGGATCGTGCGTCGCTCGCCCAGCCAGTGGATGACGTGGCTCGACGCGATGATGCCGACGATCGCGCCGAACGATACTCCGAGGATGAGAAGACCGACCTCGGTGATCGAGATGTGCAGGTGGTCGCGGACGCTCGGGATGCGGCTGATCCACGCAGCTGCGCCGAAGCCGTTGAGCGTGAATACGACGAAGATCGCGTTGCGCCATGCCTTGGCGTACGCGGGTCGGGTCGCGGCGGCGGTCATCGGTCCCTCGGTTGGCTCGGTCGGCGAATCGAATCGTTTCGATCGAATCGTTTCGACTAGGCTAGCAAGACGATGGACGACCGGGCAAGCGCGCATCCGCGGCCGACGCTGGCGGGGGTCGCCGCACGGGCCGGTGTCTCGGTCTCCACCGCATCTCTCGTCTTCAGCGGCCGCGGACCCGTCGCCGCCGCCACGCGCGACCGCGTGCTCGCAGCTGCCGCCGCCCTCGACTACGGCGGACCCGACCCGACCGCTCGGTCGCTGCGGCGCGGAAGCACCGGGGTGATCGGCGTCGTCACCGAGGATTCGCTGGCGGACTCGTTCCGTGATCCCATGAATCTCGCCCTGCTCGACGGCATCGGCGAGGGACTCGGGGAGGAGCGCCTCGGCCTGCTCGTGATCCCGCGGGTGTCCGACCCCGGGATCGATCTCGCCGCCGCTCCCATCGACGCGGCGATCCTGCTCGGCTGCACCACGGACGTGGCGCCGGCGGTGGCCGCGCTGCGCCGACGCCGCATCCCGGTCGTCGCCATCGAGGCGGTCCCGATGCAGGATGTGGTGGCGATCGACCTGGACAACCGCGATGCCAGCCGCCGCGGCGCCGAGCATCTTCGCGAACTCGGACACCACCGGATCGCCATCGTCACGCTCCCGCTCGACACGGCGCGCTCCCGGGGCGAGGTGACCGCCGCGCGGATCGCCGCCTCCGCCGCTCACACGACCCTCGAACGACTCGCCGGCGCGCGCGACGTGTTTCCCGACGCGGTTGCCCATACCGCGACCGGGAGCAGAGTGGACGAGGGTGCCCGCATCGCGCGAGATCTGCTCGACCTGCCCGTCGGCGAGCGTCCGACGGCGATCGTCGCGCAGAGCGATCTGCTCGCGGTCGGCGTCATCCGGGCTGCGGAGCTTGCGGGGCTCGACGTTCCCGGCGACCTAAGCGTGCTTGGCTTCGACGGCGTGCGGCTCGAGGGGGCGACGGCGCATGTGCTCACCACCCTGGTCCAGCCTGCGACCGAGAAGGGGCGTGCGGCCGCCGCGGCGGTGCTCGCCGAGCTCGCGGGCGAGAGCGGGCGAGCCGTGTTGCTGCGGTGCGAACTGCGGATCGGGACGACGACGGGGCCCGCCCCGGCATCCTGATCCTTTCAATCATTCACAAATTTGTGAAAGAAGTGTACGCTCGGCGTTATGACGACAGTGATCGAGGCACATGACCTCGTGAAGACCTTCGGCCGTACGCGAGCACTCGACGGGCTCGACCTCAGCGTGGACGAAGGTGAGGTGCACGGCTTCCTCGGCCCCAACGGGGCGGGCAAGTCTACGACGATCCGGGTGCTGCTCGGGATGCTGCGCGGGCGCAGCGGGACGGCCAGCGTCTTCGGGCGCGACCCGTGGCGAGACGCGGTGGCCATCCATCGCGACGTCGCCTACGTGCCCGGCGACGTAAGCCTCTGGCCCAACATCAGCGGCGGGGAGACGATCGACTTCCTCACCCGGCTGCGTGGTGGGCCCGACGCGGCGCTGCGCGCCCGCCTGCTTCGCGACTTCGACCTCGACCCCAAGAAGAAGGGCCGCAGCTACTCCAAGGGCAACCGGCAGAAGGTGGCGCTCGTCGCGGCATTCGCCCGGCCGGCCAAGCTCTACATCCTCGACGAGCCGACCAGCGGGCTCGACCCCGTGATGGAGTCGGTGTTCCGAGCCGAGATCGAGCGGGTGCAGAAGGACGGCGCGACCGTGCTGCTGTCGAGCCATATCTTGAGCGAGGTCGAGCAGCTCTGCGATCGGGTGACGATCGTACGCGCGGGCAAGGCCGTCGAGACCGGAACGCTCTCGGACATGCGGCACCTCACGCGGACCAGCTTCCGCGTCGCCACGAAGGCGACACTCGCCGACGTGTCTGCGATCGCCGGCGTCCACGATGTGCGTATCGAGGCCGACCAACTCGTCTTCGATGCCGACACGGATGCGGTGAACGGCGTGCTCGCAGCGCTCACGAAGGCGGGGGTCGGTTCGCTGGCGGTCTCGCCGCCGTCGCTCGAGGAGCTCTTCCTGCGTCACTACGGAGATCGCATCGAGAGCGAGCCGGCCGCCTGATGTTCCGCATCCTGCTGCAACAGATCCGCCGCGATCGGCTGACCCTCCCGATCTGGATCCTCGGCACCGTCGGCCTGCTGGCGGCGACGGCGAATTCGGTGGCCGCCTTGTACGGCGCTGACGTGACACAGATCCTGACGCTCGCGCTCGCCACGCCGGCGCTGCTGGCGCTACGCGGCATCCCGAACGGCGACAGCCTGGGCTCTGCGGTTCACTTCCAGTCGTACGCGTTCCTCGCCGTCATGATCGGGCTGATGAACGTGTTCCTCGCGACCCGACACGGGCGGGCCGATGAGGAGAAGGGCCGCCGCGAACTGGTCGCGGCCTCACCGGTGAGTCGACTCGCCCCGCCGGTCGCAACCCTGGTTCTCGGCTTCATCGCCAACGGTCTGATCGTCGTGCTCGCGACCGCGAGCTATCGGGGGGCGGGTCTGGACGCATCGGGCTCCCTCCTGAGTGCGACGGCTCTCGGCGTGACCGGACTGGCGTTCCTCGGCCTCGGCATGCTCGCGGGGGAGCTGACCGCCACCTCACGCGGAGCGAATGGTGCGGGCACCATCGTGGTGCTCGCTTCCTACGCGCTGCGTGCCGGAGGCGATGCGCTCGGCACCCCCGACTTCGCGAAGCTGACCCTCACGCCTGCTTGGCCGAGCTGGATCTCGCCGATCGGCTGGGGGCAGCAGACGCTCGCCTTCACCGAGAATCGGTGGTGGCCGGTCGCCGCAATCGGAGCCCTCGCCGTCGTTGCGGTCGCGACCGCTTTGGCAGTGCATGCCCGACGTGATCTGGGCGCGAGCCTTCTTCCGGAACGCACTGGCCGGGCGGCGGCCAATCGCGGACTGGGCTCTCCGGTCGGGCTCGCCTGGCGACTGCAGGTGCCGACTCTGATCGCATGGACGGTCGGGTCCGCGTTGCTCGGACTCGTCCTAGGGGCGCTGGTCACCGCGATCGCGGGCGCCGAAATCGACAGCCCGGCGGTCCAGGCCGTCCTGGATAGCCTGGGGAACACCCAGGGTGATCTGGGTGACGCGCTCATTCCGGCGGTGATGGCTATCGTCGGCATTCTCGCGGCAGCGGCGGGAGTGCAGGCCGTGCTACGGATGCGGGAGGAGGAGACGGACGGCCGCGCCGAGGAGGTGCTCGCCTTTCCCCGGTCGCGACACGGATGGCTCCTGGCATTCACGGCGGTGGGCGCGATATCGGTACTCGTCGTGCTCGCGGCGACCGGACTGGCAGCGGCGGCCGGCTTCTTCGCGCTCGACGACCCGGACCGGGCGTGGCTTGCGCTCGGCCAGTCCCTCGTGCAGGCTCCGGCAGCGCTGGCGTTCGTCGGGGCAGCGGCCCTCTTCGTGGGACTCATCCCGCGCGCCGCGATCGCACTCGGCTGGGGCGTCTTCGTGGCCGGGGTTGGACTCGGGCTGTTCGGGGGTCTCCTCGACCTGCCGGACGAGGTGATCGACGCCAGCCCGATCAGTCACGTGCCGACGCTCCCGTCTGACGACTGGGTCCCGACCATCGTGATCGCGGCGATCGGGTTTGCTCTGGCGGCGCTCGCCGCCCTGGCCTTCCGTCGGAGAGACTTGGTGACGTGACTCCTGCCGACCTCTCCGGCGCCGACCCCTTCGACGTGTTCATCGAGCGCGCCTCGAGCGAGATGGTCGCCCAGGGATTCCCCCGGATGCCGTCCCGTGTGCTCATGGCGCTGACGGCCACCGAGGACGGGAAGGCGACGGCGGAGGAACTGGCGGCGAAATTGCAGGCCAGTCCGGCGGCGATCTCGGGAGCGGTGAGGTACCTCGGGCTCGTGGGATTCGTCCGCAACACGACGATTCCGGGGACGCGTAGGCACGTCTACTCGCTGGGCGACAGCCCGTGGTACGCGGCCTCGCTCACCCGCGGGCAGGCCTACGCGCAGTTTGAGGCCTCGATGCGCAGCTCGGTCGAACGGATGCCTGCCGACTCTCAGGCGCGCGCACGCATCGAGGAGGCGGCCGACTTCTTCCGATTCCTGCAGGAGCGGCTGCCGGGGCTGCTCGACGACTGGAACGCCGAGCGCCGGGGCACGGGGCGCCGGAAGACCTAGCCGAACCGCTGGGTCAGGGAGTCGAACGCGGCATCGAGCGCGGCATCCGGAACCTGCCGCGAAGCGTCGGCCAGATACCACTCGACGATCTCGCGCGATCCCTCGCTGAACGGGGTCGTCGCGACCCAGCCCGGCACGAGCGACTTGATGCGGGAGTTGTCGAAGACCACCGAATGCGCCTTGTCGCCGAGCAGCCCGTCGCCGATCTCGGGCAGCTCGCGCGCGATCGCGTCGCTCGGCACGTGCACGATGCGCGGCTCGACGCCGAGCGCGCGCCCGAACAGTCCGGCGATCGCGTTCCAGGTGAGCGACTCGTCGCCCGTGATGTGCACGGGCCCGCCGAGCGCATGCGGGTTGCCGAACAGACCGACGAACGCGCGGGCGAAGTCGCGAGCGTGGGTGAGCGTCCACAGCGAGGTGCCGTCGCCCTGGATGATGATGGGACGCCCATCGCGGATGCGTGCCACCGTGGTCCACTCCCCCATGAGCGGGATCAGGGTCGAGTCGTAGGTGTGCGACGGTCGCACGATCGTCATCGGGAACCCGGTGTCGCGGTAGGCCCGCACGAGCACGTCCTCGCACGCGGTCTTGTCGCGTGAGTACTGCCAGAAGGGGTTGTGCAGGGGCGTGGCCTCGGTGATCGGCAGATGCGCGATCGGCTTCTGGTACGCGGATG
>JBDSKH010000126.1:0-14852 GCA_039917005.1 Pseudolysinimonas sp. | reverse complement strand
CGCGACGAGGGTTTCGATGAGAACGGCGGTCTGCACCGTCATATGCAGCGAGCCGGCGATGCGGGCGCCCTTGAGGGGCTGCGACGGCCCGAACTCCTCGCGCAGCGACATGAGGCCGGGCATCTCGTTCTCGGCGAGCCGGATCTGGTGGCGACCGGCCTCGGCGAGGCTGAGGTCGGCGACCTTGAACGGGAGGGCGGTAGACGTGACGGAAGACGGCATCCGGCAATTATGCCAGGTCGGTCACATCGCCACGACGTGGCGGACGACCTGCCAGCCCTCGGGGGCCGAGAGGCGCTCCGCATGGCGGGCGCACAGATCGTAGCTGTGGGGCTCCGTACGATAGCTCAGCGGGCCCAGGACGGCCATCGCATCCGCGTAATCGTAGGTGAGCGTCGCCACGGCATCGTCGCCGCACGCCACCTTGCTGCACAGTCGGGGCTTCACGGCGTCAGGATACTGCGGCGGCCGGACGGGGCCGATCTAGACTTGCCGACATGGCCCGATCCGCTCGTCGAGTGTCGGCCCGCTCGGGCTCGCACGACCGGCACGGGCGCGGTCTGCGCTCCCCCGTCACCGGGCCGCACCTCGACGTGCTGCGCACCCGCTCCGAGTTCTTCGACGCCTGCGTGGGTTCGGCCGTCGAGTACCTTCGCGAGCTCTGGCCCGATGATCTGGCCGGCGTTCGATTCGAGGTCGCCCAGGTCCCGGTCGGCGAGCCGGCGGCACATGGCGTCGACCGCTGGCGGGTCAGCATCCCCGAGAAACGGGTAGTGCTCTACCGGCTGCCGATCGAGCGACTCGCGCACCTGCACCGTGACGACGAGTGGCACCGGCGCTCGTTCATCGAGAGCTGCGTCTTCCGCGCGGTCGCCGAGCTGCTCGGCAAGGACCCGTGGGACATCGCCCCCGAGCGTTACCGCCACTTCTGACCGGCGGGCCTACGGCCGGATCAGGATCGGCCCCGAGACCGGACGCGCCGAGCTGACGGGGTAGCTCGCCATCCTGTCATCGGCCGCGTAGCTGACGGTCGCGAACAGCCCGGCCGGCTCGCGCAGCACGTAAGTGGTGCCCGCCTCGACGGGCGTGCTGGCAGCGCCGCCTGCGGGGACGACGAGCGTGATGTCGGCGCCCCCCTGAGCCTGGAGGACGACCGCGATCTCGGTCGCGGTCGGGTTGACGGCGGTGAGGGTCGGATCCGGTCCGGGCGCGATCGTGAGGAGGGTGTCGTCGGTGAGCAGGGGCGCCGCCGAGTACCAGGCGAGGTCCGAGACCGGCGCATCCACCGGTCCCTCGGTCTCGATCGCGCCGATGTCGGCGGCCGCCGAGACCCGCACGCCCCCGACGATCGGCTGATCGGCCGACATGGTCACGGTGTACAGCCCGTCGGCCAGCGCGACGCCCGAATCGACCTCGGTGCCGGCATCGAGCGGGACGTCGGTGACCGTTCCCGGCTCGGCCTGCACCGGGAAGCTGGTCCCCTCGAACGCGGGATCGAGGGGCGTGACGCTCACCGTCACCTCCGTCGCGATCGCGCCCGTGTTCAGGATGCGGACGATCGGGGCGACATCGCTCCAGTCCTCGAGCGAGAGCGCGCGATTCGTGCCGACGGAATCGAAGATGCGCACGCCGGGGAAGGTGAGATACGTTGCGGGGTCGGGGGCGGCATCCACCAGGTCGACGCCGACGGCATCCAGGCCGCGCACGATCGACTGCTGCAGCGAGGCGGTGACCTGGCCGCCGCGAGCCTCGACGTGGATGACGGGCGAGACCAGGCCCGGAGCGAAGCCGGCCAGGGACACCACCTTCTGGCTGCCCGGCGGCACGTCGATGCCGTTCATGCCCGGAGCCTCGACCGGCCCCTTCTCGCCCAGGATCGTCAGCGTCACCAACGCGCCGACCGCTGTCGGGTTCGTCAGGGTCAGGATGCTGGTGCGGCCGACGGCCATCGACCCACCTGCCAGCCAGATCGACCCGCTCGGCTCTGAGCAGGCGGCTGCGGCGAAGCCGACGTAGTCGCGGGCGTCGACCACCTGCGATTGCGCGCCTGCGATCGCGGCGCCGTCTCCCGGCGCGATGCGCAGAACCTGCGGTGCAGACGGGGTGCCGCCGGTGGACGCGTCCGAATTGCTGATCGACTCGCGCGCGAGCGAGGTGCCGATGGCATCGGCACGCACCGACGGGACGCCGATGGCGATCGGGATGTCGGCGTTCTCGCCGCTCTCGTCTCCGAGCCGGAGCACGGATCCCGGGCAGACCCGCAACTGGTCGGCGGCGACCGGGACGACCTGCACGCCGGCCGGCACGACGGCGGCAATGGGGATCGGGACCAGGCCGACGACCGCGATGGTCAGGGCCGCGGCGGCGACAGAGACCGTGCCGGCGACGAGGCGCAGGCTCAGCAGCGCGACGCGGCGGGCGCGGCCACGGGCCGGCCGGGCCGGGACCTGTTCGTCACCCGCGGGTGCGTCGGTCGGCAGCGCATCGCTCAGCTGCTCGTCTGTCAGCGGCTCATCTGGGGGTGCGTCGCGCTCAGCCATCGTCGTCCTCGTCGAAGGTGTCGGCCGGATCGGACTCGAGCGGCCCGAGCTCGCGCACCGATCGGCGTCGCCTGCTCGTGGGGATCGCCAGCAACAGCGCGACCACGAATACGACTCCCTGCGCGAGCGGCACGCTGCGCCCGATGACGGTGGGAGCGAACGGCGTCCCGGAGTCCTCGGCGAGCGCGCCGTACTCCCAGAGCGGGGTCTTCCCGGTCGGGGTGAGCACGGCGGTGGCGTCGAGCGCCTCGGTCGTGCGCTGACGGGTGGCCGACTGCGGGCCGGTCGCCCCGTCGCCGACATCTGGCACGACGACGAACGCGATCCGCAGCTTCTGCAGCTCTGGCTCGGGGTCGAAGCCGCTGCGCGACGCCAGGTTGCCGGCGAGCTCGGCGAGCTCGGAATCCTGATCGCTCAGGGCCCGCCGGGTCGTCACCAGCGTCGACGTCTCGTCGAGAGTGGTGCCGGCGTCGCGGGCGATCGTCACGGCGAGCGAGCCGTCGCGTTGCGCCGAGAGCACCAGCGTCCCGATGCCGGGATCGGCGTCCGCCCGCGCTTCCACGAGCGCAGGGAGCAGGCGATCGTCGCCGGCATCGACGGCGGACGTTCCGAGACCCGGGGCGACGAGCAAGGGCCCGACCGCGGTGCCGGCGGTGAGAAGCACCAGCAGCCCGATGAGCACGCTCACGCGCCCGACCGCGTCGAGTCCGACCACGGCGGCTCCGGCGAGGCCGAGCCAATAGAGACTGAGCGCGCTGCCGATCCACGGCGTCACCGCCTCGGCGCCGGAGGACGCCACCGCGATGTGTGCGGCCAGCAGCGCGGTGCCGAGCCCGACGAGCGACACCGCGAGCGCCGGGATCGCGCGCCGGGCGCCCGGAAGGAAGACGGCGAGCAGCGCGACGAGGGCGAGCGGCGCGAGCAGCACGGCAGGGGCCAGGGTCGCCAGCGGGAGCCCGAGGGCGGTGCCGATCCCCGCCCAGCGATCGTCGGCCGCGCTCGGGAGGCCGAGCAGCAAGAGCCAGCCCGACGGCGCATCGCTCGTGACGGCCGGACCGGGATCGGCGAGCAGGCCGAGAGGGGTGCCGCGCATCAGCTGCCAGAAGACGATGGGGGCGAACAGCGCTGCGGCGGGGATCACGATGCCCAGCACCCGCACGATCGAACGCGGGTTGACGGCCGCCCAGGCGACCACCACGACGACCAGGGCGGGCGCGAGCACAGGCGACGCCGCGACCACGATGGCCAGCAGGATCGATGCGGTCGCGGCGGCGCTCCACGAGCGGCGTGCCTCGATGCCGGCCAGGACCAGGAACGGGAGCACCAGATGCACGAGGACCCCGGTCGGCCGACCGTCGCTCAGGCCGGCCAGGAACGGCGGCGCCAGCATCCAGAGCAGTGCCGCCACGATCGGTGGCCAGCGGCGCTCGCTCAGCCGCGTGGCGCACCACCAGGCCCCGAGCGCGGCCAGCGGCAGGGCGGCGAGCCAGAGCAGCACGAGCGAGAACGAGGGATTCCATGCGGTGAGGCTTCCGAGCACGGCGAGCACGGCGCTGAACGGATCGGCGGGCCCGATCAGGCCGACGGCACCCTCCCGTGGCCCGATCATGAGATTGGTCCACAGCGTCGGAACGTGGCTTCCGATCGGCAGCAGCGCCCCGCCGCGGATCACGTCGGTCTGCAGCAGCCGCCAGAACACGCCGAGGCCCGCGAGCGCTGCCACCAGAACGATCCAGGCGCCGCCGCCGGCGAAGAACGACGCCCGCACCAGCTCCGGTTCCTCGGTGACACCCGAGTCGCGTTCGCGCTGCGCGGCCCTGCGCTCGCGCAGCTCGTCGGCCGGCACCCGCAACGGCGCGATTGCCGACCACGGGATGCGGCGCGCACGCTTCAGAGTTCGTCGCGCCCCGGGGACCGACCCGTCGAACGCGGCAGCGAACCCGCTCGCCAGCTCGCCGCCGATCAGCGTCGGGCGCTTGCCGAGCAGGTGCCCGATGGAGCGCAGAAGGGCCAGCGGTACCAGCGCCAGCCAGTGGAAGAGGAGCGCGCCGCCCGGGGCGTAGGCGAGGCGGCGGTGCAACTGGGCGGTGCGCCCGAGGCGGAAGCGCACGCGGTCGGACGCGGGCTTCCGCCGCCCGTAGTCCTCCGGCCGGACCGCACGCGACACCCGGGCGTCCGACACGCGTACGACGCGTGCCCCGCTCAGGCGCGTCCGGATCGAGAAATCGAGTCCGGCGTCCGTCGTCGGCAGACCGGGATCGAAACCCCCCAGGTGCGACCAGACCGACCGGCGCACGAGCATCGCGGACGACGTCACGCCGAGCACGTCGCCGTCGGCGTCGTACTGCGCCTGATCGAGCTCGCCGTCGACCAGGCGGACGGTCTCGCCGAGCCGGGAGATGCTCTCGCCGTAGGACAGGAGCGATGCCCGGTCGTCGGGGTCGACGATCTTGGGGCCGGCGATGGCCACCGACGGCGCCACCTCGACCGCCGCGAGCAGGCGCTCGAGCGCCCGGGGCTCCGGAGCCGTGTCGGCGGTCAGCAGCCAGAGCCAATCGTCGGGCGACTCGACCGGAGCGAGCGAGCGCAGGCCGTGATTCACCGCGGCACCGAATGCCAGGGCCGGCGCGGTCACGAACCGGGTCGGCCCCGCTGTCGCGAGGCGCGCCGCACTGCCGTCGCTCGAGGCGGCGTCGACGAGAACGAAGTCGTCGGGCCGTCGCGTCTGAGCCGCGAGGGCCGGAAGAGTGCGGTCCAGCCACTCCTCGCCGTTGCGCACGACGAGGATCGCGGTGACTCGGGGCTGCATCGCTTCGAGGCTATGGCTGCGCGGGCGCTACGGCCGCCGGGACACACCAGTCCGGCAGATCGGGAGGTTTCGACACGCGACGCCTTTGACGGCGCTACTCAACCCAAGGGTTTCGACACGCGACGCCTTTGACGGCGCTACTCAACCGGCGGGAAGCTACGCGGAGCGCGCGCGACGCAGGCGACGGCGCTCACGTTCGGAGAGCCCGCCCCAGATGCCGAACCGCTCGTCGTTCGCCAGCGCGTAGTCGAGGCACTGGGCCTTGACCTCGCACGTGGTGCAGATCTTCTTCGCGTCGCGGGTCGATCCGCCCTTCTCCGGGAAGAAGGCCTCGGGATCGGTCTGCGCGCAGAGCGCATCGGTCTGCCACGCGAGCGCGTTGTCATCGTCGTCGTCGGGGCGGGCGGATCGGATGCCCGGAATGCCCAGGCGGACCGTATCGACGAACCAGTCCTCCGGAACGGCGGGACGGAACTCGTTCCTCGCCATTTCCCACCTCCGTTTTTCGGACCGACCCCCCTGGTGGCCCGTTTCCCTGGGGTAATTACACCGTTGTCATTCGCCCGCGTCAAGTCGCAGACGATATTTCTTTCGACTTATCGGCGTGTCATGAGGTGCTGGGGGCTCCGGATGCCTTGCGGGCGTCCCACGCGCTGGCCACCATCTCGTCGAGCGAGTGCCGCATCTGCCAGTCCAGATCCCGTGCTGCGAGCTCGCCGCTGGCCACGATCCGGGGCGGATCGCCCGGCCGGCGCGGCCCGATCTCGGGGTCGAAAGCGATGCCGGTGACGCGCGCGACGGCATCCATGATCTGGCGTACCGAGAGTCCGTCGCCGCTGCCCAGGTTGTAGGCGGCCTCGATGGTCTCCCCCGCATCCAGACGCCGCGCCGCCGCCACGTGCGCGGCGGCGATATCGGCGACGTGGACGTAGTCGCGCACGTTGGTGCCGTCGGGCGTCGGGTAGTCGTCGCCGAAGATCGTGGGAGTCCGGCCCTCGACGAGGGCGTCGAAGACGAGAGGGAAGAGATTGTGGGGGCTCGTGTCGAACACGTCGCGGTAGCCAGACCCGACGACGTTGAAGTAGCGGAGGCTGGTGTGCCGCAGTCCCGCGGCGACCTCCTGGTCGCGCAGCAGCCACTCGCCGATCAGCTTGGACTCGCCGTACGGCGATTGAGGCGCCTTCGGCGTCTGCTCGGTGACCAGGTCGACGTCGGGCGTGCCGTATACGGCGGCGCTCGATGAGAAGACGATGCGGTCGATGCCGGACTCCTGCATCGAGGCGAGCAGCACGGTGGTGCCGTCGACGTTCTGCTCGTACGTGTGCAGGGGACGCTGCACCGAGACGCCCGCATACTTGAATCCGGCGACATGGATGACGCCGGTGACCTGGTGGTCCTTGAAGGCGCGCAGCAGATGCGCCCCGTCGAGGATCGAGCCGCCGACGAACGTCACGCCCGCGGGCACGAACTCCTTGTGGCCGCTCGACAGGTCGTCCACGACGACCGCGCGGAGGTCGGCCTCGAGCAGTGCTCGCACCACATGTGCGCCGATATAGCCGGCGCCGCCGGTCACGAGCCAGGTCATATGGCCCAGGGTACCGGCGGCGCGGCGGCGCTCAATGCGCGGGGCGGCTGGTGTTGGTCGGCACCTGGCGGTACCCGTCCGACATAGCGATCCGGACGTTGGCGACGATGGCCGCGGCGACTGCCACGACTCCGAATGCGATTGCGATCTCCATGGCAGTAAATCTACGGTTGACCACTGACAGCCACGAGTGGCATGATCGACATACTTCGTCGATAAACAGCCAAGCCTTGAGAGGGCTCGGAAAGGGAGCGGGAATGCTGCAGAAGATCGTGGTCCTCGCCATTCCGGGAACGGCACCCTTCGAGTTCGGCGTCATCTGCGAGGTCTTCGGCGTCGACCGCACCGACAGCGGCGGGCCGAACTTCGACTTCCACGTCGTCACCGCGGACCCCGGTCCCGTCCAGATGAGCCTGGGCTTCTCCCTGAACATCGACGAAGACCTCGCCGCCGCCGCCGATGCCGACCTGATCGCCGTGCCCGCCCACCACAAGGGGCGCGTCGACGAACGGTACCTGGATGTCATCCGGGCGGCCGAGGCGCGCGGCGCCTGGGTGCTCAGCGTCTGCAGCGGCGCGTTCGTGCTGGCCCAGGCCGGCATCCTCGACGGCCGCCGCTCGACCACTCACTGGATGTACACCGACTCGCTCGCGGAGCGCTACCCGGCCACGTCCGTAGACCCCGACGTGCTCTTCGTCGAGGACCGGCACGTCGTCCCGAGCGCCGGAACGGCCGCCGGCATCGACGCGGCCCTGCACATCGTCCGCACCGAGCTCGGCGCCGGCGCGACCAACATCATCGCGCGGCGCATGGTGGTGCCGCCGCAGCGCGACGGCGGCCAGTCGCAGTACATCGAGTCGCCGGTGCCGGAATGCTGCAGCGACTCCTTCGCCCTCGTCACCGAGTGGATGCTGGAGAACCTCGAGAAGGAGCTCACGGTCGACGTGCTCGCCCGTCGCGCCCTCATGTCATCGCGCACCTTCGCGCGCAAGTTCCGGGCGGAGACCGGGACGACCCCCGCCGCCTGGCTGAACCGTCAGCGGATCCTGCGCTCGCAGCAGCTGCTGGAGGAGACCGACGAAGGGCTCGAGCAGATCGCCCAGCTCGCCGGATTCGGCACCGCATCCGTCATGCGGCACCATTTCCTGAAGGTGCTGCAGACCACGCCGACGAACTACCGGCGCACGTTCGGCGCGCGGGTCGCGGGCTAGAAGGCCGCTCTGCCGGAGGCCAGGAACAGCCTGCCCGCGCCCGATACATGCACCGTCGCGACGTCGGAGAGGTAGACCGCGGCCCCGCGCTCGAGGGCGAACGAGCTCTCTCCCGCATCGAGCACCACGGGTCCGTCGACCGCGAGCGCGATGGCGGGGCCGGCGCCCTCGATCGCGACGTCCGTGCCGCGCTCCGCGGCATCCGGAGCCACCACGGTCAGGACGAAATCTGGCACGTCGGGGCGGAACACCGAGACCCCCGGCGCGACGACCTCAGGCGCGAGGTAGGGAACAGGATGGGGCCGGAAGTCGAGCACCTCGAGCAGCGCAGCCACGTCGACGTGCTTGGGCGTGAGGCCGCCGCGCAGCACGTTGTCGCTCGCCGCCATCAGCTCGATTCCGAGTCCTCCGAGGTAGGCGTGGATGTTGCCTGCCGGCAGGAAGAGCACCTCGCCCGGCCGCAGCGCGATGGTGTGCAGCAGTAGCGAAATCGGGATGCCGGGGTCTCCCGGGTAGTACTCGGCCAAAAGCCGCACGGTCTCCCACGAGGGCCCGTCGACGACCGCCGCGGACTCGACCACCGCCGAGATCACGTCCTCGGCCCCCGCGCCTCGCGAGATCAGCCAGGTGAACGTCTCACGCAGGGCGGTCGCCTCATCGCCGGCCAGGCGCGACAGGAGGGGCTCGAGACGCGCGTCGCCCGCGACGGGCTCGAGCACGGCCCGGGTGTCGGCGATCGGCCGGAACCCCGACACTGCCATGAACGGGTCGCTCAGCGCGTAGATCAGCTCGGGCTTGTGGAACGCGTCCTTGTAGTTGCGCTCAGGCGCGTCGATCGGCACGCCCTCGGCGTTCTCGCGCGCGAATCCTGCCTCCGCCCGGACGGGATCCGGATGCGCCTGCAGCGACAGGGGCGCGGATGCGGCGAGCACCTTGAGCAGGAAGGGCAGCCGGCCCGGCACCAGGTCGGCGAGCGTGCCGTCTCGTCCGACGAGTCGCGAGGGCGATCCCGGATGCGCACCCAGCCAGAGCTCGGCCTGCGGTTCGCCGGTCGGTTCGACCCCCAGCAACTCCGCGATCGCGATCGTGGACCCCCAGGCGTAGTCGCGGGGGGTGTTGGTGATTCCGACGAACATTCGGGCGATTCTCCTGGAGGTTCGCTACTAAATTGGGTGCCTCCTACAACCGAGGCGCCGGGATCGCAGAACGGCTTGCACCAAAGTACCAAGCGCCTTGGGGCGGTCGGGCCCGCGACGTAGGCTCGCCGCATGACCGTCACCGCCGCCACCACTCTCACGCCGCTGCTCAGCGACTTCTACGGCATGGAGGCGAAACTCGCCGACCGCGAGAAGGACGTTCTGATGCGCCTGCGGTCCTGGATCGAGACCGACGTCAAGCCGATCGTCAACGACCACTGGGCCCGCGCCGAGTTCTTCCCGATGAGCGTCGTGAAGGGACTCGCCGACCTAGGACTGTTCGGGATGCCGTGGGCCGAGACGCAGCCGTTCGAGAACTCCGCGGTCTTCCGCGGCTGGGTGGCACTCGAGCTCGGGCGCATCGACGCCAGCCTCGCCACCCTCGTCGGCATGCAGAACGGCCTCGTCATGGGTGCGATCGGCGTCGGCGGTTCGGACGAGCAGCGGGCCGAGTGGCTTCCGAAGTTCGCGAGCGCCGAGTATCTGGGCGCCTTCGGCCTCACCGAGCCGCTCTCCGGTTCCGACAGCGCGCAGGGCCTGCGCACCACCGCCACGCACGACGGCGACGACTGGGTCATCAATGGCGCCAAGCGCTGGATCGGCAACGGCACCGTCTCGACGCACACCATCATCTGGGCGAAGTCGACAGAAGACGGCCAGGTGAAGGGCTTCATCGTCCCCACCTCGACCGAGGGCTACCACGCCACCAAGATCGAGAACAAGCAGGCGCTGCGCATCGTGCAGAACGCGGACATCGTGCTGACCGACGTCCGCGTGTCCGAGGCGAACCGCCTGCAGAAGGCGAACTCGTTCCGCGAGACCGCCGCCGTGCTGCGTCTCACTCGCGCCGAGGTGGCCTGGGCCGCCGTCGGCAACTCGATCGGCGCCTACGAGGCGGCCGTCCGGTACGGCGCCGAGCGCATCCAGTTCGGAAAGCCGATCGACGAGCACCAGCTCATCCAGGAGCACTACGCCAAGATGCTCGGCAACATCACCGCATCGATCGCGATGTGCACGCGCGTCTCGGAGATGCTCGACGAGGGCACCCAGCGCGACGAGCACGCCGCGCTCGCCAAGGAGTTCACGACGAGCCGGATGCGGGAGACCGTCGCGTGGGCCCGCGAGAGCATGGGGGGCAACGGCATCGTCCTCGACAACGACGTGATCCGCCATTTCGCGGACGCCGAGGCGATGTTCTCCTACGAGGGCACACGCGAGATGAACACGCTCATCGTGGGGCGCGCCATCACGGGCAAGGCCGCGTTCGTCTAGCCCTCGCCGAACGAATAGCGCCGCGGGCGCGTGTCGAGACCAGGCCGTTTCGATAGCCTGATCCCATGACCGAGACGAGCGTCTACCGCCGTACCCTGGCGACCCTCGGCCTCTTCACCCTCGCCGCCGGTGACGTGTGGCGGTACCTGCTCAGCTGGTGGGGCTGGGGCGCGATCGTGCTCATCCTGGTCGCGCTCGCCATCGTCGAACTGGTGCGGATGCGGGTCGATCTCCGGCGCCTGCCGTACCCGCTGATCGCCTTTCTCGTGCTCACCACCGCATCCATCGCCTGGTCGGCCTATCCGGGCGCCAGCGCGCTCGGCGTCGCCGGCGTCTTCGTCACCGCCGCCTTCGGCCTGTACCTCGCGACGGCCATCGACCTGACCACGTTCGTACGCTGCCTGGGCACCGCGCTGCGCTGGATCCTCGCCCTGTCTCTCGCGTTCGAGCTGTTCGTCGCGACCGTCCTGCGCGACAAGGTGCTCCCGTTCTGGGTGGACTACTCCGGCCTCGACCGCATCCCGCCGGCCTTCTACTGGTCGCGCAACCTGCTCTTCGAGGGAGGTCGCATCCAGGGGGTCGTCGGCAACTCGAACCTGCTGGCTTTCGCGGCCCTGCTCGCGGTGATCGTCTTCTCGGTGCAGATCGCGGCACGCGCCACGTCGCGCTTCTGGACCAGCGCATGGTTGATCGTCGCGCTCGGCACTCTCGCGCTGACCCGCTCGACCACCGTGCTCGTCGCGGGCATCGCCGTGGCGGTCGTCGCGCTCTACCTCTGGCTCGTGCGACGGGTTCCCTCCGAGCGCCGTGTCCCGTGGTTCGCCGCGGGTGCCGCCATCGCGGCTGCAGGGATCGCCGCGCTGATCGTCTTCCGCGACACCCTGCTCGAGCTGCTCGGCAAGAGCCCCGATCTCACCAACCGCCTCGACATCTGGGACACCGTCCTCGGCCTCGCCAACCAGCGACCGGCGGCCGGCTGGGGCTGGACCGGGTACTGGGCACCGTGGGTCGAGCCCTACGACGGTCTCGTCGTCATCAAGGGCGTGCCGTACTACCAGGCCCACAACGCGTGGATCGACGTCTTCCTCCAGCTCGGCATCATCGGGCTGGTGGTGTTCGGCGCCCTGGTCCTCTCGACGCTGGTGCGCTCCTGGAGCCGGGCCATGGACCTTGCTCACGGGCGGGGCAAGGCGATCGGGCTGCTGCCCATCCTGGTGATGGTGCTGCTGATCGTCCACAGCCTCGCCGAAAGCCGCCTGCTGATCGAGCTCGGCTTCGCGCTGCTCGTCGTGTTCGCGATCCGCACGCGATCGAATCGCGGGCAGAACCAGCATCTGCCGGGGATGGCGACTCCCGCCTGAGCCGGCCGGAGGCCGGGGCGCGACCGCCGCCCGATACCCTGGAGGGATGAGCGCCCTCCCCCAGCCGGCCGACGGTGGCCTGGCCCCCGTCTGGCGCACGGCAGGCGGTTCCCCGCGCTTGGCGCAGGCGCTCGCGACCGCCGGGATCGGACTCGCTGCCATCAGCTACCCGCTTCAGCGGGTCATGGGGTGGGCCGGTCTGGTGGGGTGCATGACGGCGCTCGTGCTGCTCATGACCCTGTCGTTCCTGGCCCGCCGCGAGGAGGTGGAGTGGCGGGGCATCCTGCCGATCTCGCTGCTCGCGTTCCTCGGCTGGGCCACCGCATCCCTGATCTGGAGCCAGTACCAGTGGGCGACGGTCGGCGGTCTCGCCTATCTCGGCGGCTTCACGCTGATCGCCCTCTACATCGCTCTGACGCGCGACACCATCCAGATCGTGCGCGCGTTCGGTGACGTGCTGCGCTTCGTGCTCGTGGCGTCCCTGGTGCTCGAGGTGTTCTCCGGCCTGCTCATCGATGCCCCTATCCCGCTTCTCGCGATCCAGGGTCAGCTCGGCAACGGGGGGCCGATCTCCGGAATCGTCGCCACGCGCAACCAGTTCGGGCTGCTCGCCATCGTCGGCGCCATCAGCTTCGCGACCGAGCATCGTACGAGGTTGGTGCCGCGACTCCTCTCGGTGGTGTCGCTCGTGCTGGCCGGCCTCAGCATCCTGTTCACCCTGTCGCCGATCGTGCTGGGAGCGACGGCGGTCGTGGGCGTCGCCGCCGCCGCGCTCTACGGCCTGCGCCGGGTACGCGCCGATCGCCGGCAGCTCTGGCAGCTGATCGTCCTGGGGCTCGCGGTCATCGGGGTGATCACGGCGTGGGTGCTGCGGACACCGATCATCCAGTTCTTCAACGCGGGTGGCGTGCTGGGCTACCGGCTCGACCTGTGGAACAAGGTCTTCGACCTCGCGCGCCTCAACAACCTTCAGGGCTGGGGCTGGATCGGCCGCTGGCGCACCGACATCACGCCCTTCTTCTCGCTCACCACGACGGCCGACCGCCCGGCCCAATCGGCCCTCAATGCGTTCTTCGACGTCTGGCTCCAGCTCGGGCTGGCCGGCCTCGCCATCTTCGTCGGGATGGTCGGGCTCGCCTTCGTGCGTTCGTGGCTCCTCGCCGGACGGCGGCGCAGCGTCGTCTACGCCTGGCCCGCCGCCGTGCTCGTCGCCCTCATCGTGATGTCACTGGCGGAGAGCTCGATCCTGGTGGAGTTCGGCTGGCTGACCTTCGTGATCTGCTGCCTCAAGGCGTCGCAGGAGCTCAGCTGGCGGCGCGCATTCTCGAGTCCGGATCAGCCGATAACGGTCTAGGAGCTAGGGGCGGCCCAGGGACCGCACGGCCCAGCCTGCCGCACGCCAGGCATCGGTATCGAGGCAGTTGCGCCCGTCGATGACGGTGCGGACCGAGACGACCTCGCCGAGGTGAACCGGATCGAGATTCCGGTACTCGTCCCACTCGGTCAGGATCAGCACGGCGTCGGCACCCTGGCATGCCTCGTCGACCGTGGTGACCAGCTCGAGGTCCGGTCGGAGGCGGTGCGCCGTCTGAAGCGCCTCCGGGTCTGTGGCGCGGATCGTCGCGCCCATCCCGGCGAGCCGTGTCGCGACGTCGAGGGCTGGGGAGTCGCGAACATCGTCGGAGTTCGGCTTGAAGGACAGTCCGAGGACCGCGATCGTCTTGCCCTCGACGGAGCCGCCGCACACCTCCTGAGCCAGCTCGACCACGCGATCGCGGCGGCGGAGATTGATCTCGTCGACCTCGCGAAGGAATCGGAGGGAGTGGCCGACACCGAGTTCCTCACTCCGTGCCACGAATGCCCGGATGTCCTTCGGGAGACATCCGCCGCCGAAACCGAGGCCGGAATTCAAGAACCGGCGCCCGATCCGCGCGTCGTACCCGATCGCGTCCGCGAGCTGGGTCACGTCGGCTCCGGTCACCTCCGCCACCTCTGCCATCGCGTTGATGAACGAGATCTTGGTCGCCAGGAAGGCATTCGCCGCGACCTTGACCAGCTCGGAGGTCGCGAGGTCGGTGACGACCCTAGGGGTATCCCGTGCGATGGCGCGCTCGTAGACCTCGTCGAGGATGGCGACGGATTCCGCGTCGCCGGGTCGCACGCCGTAGACCAGCCGATCGGGGGCGAGGGTGTCGTGCACCGCGAACCCCTCTCGCAGGAACTCCGGGTTCCACGCCAGGCGTGCGCCCGCGGCCTCCACCACGACCGCCAGCCGTTGCGCGGTGCCGACCGGAACAGTGCTCTTCCCGACGACCAGGTCACCCGGGTGGAGATGAGGCGCGAGGGCAGCGATCGCCGCATCGACGTAGCTGATATCGGCGGCGTCGCTGCCGGGAGTCTGCGGGGTTCCCACCGCGATGAAGTGGACCGAGCTCCCGGCGACTTCGCTCATGTCGGTCGAGAAGCGCAGGCGTCCGGTCGCGAGTGCGGCCTTCAGCGCGTCCGCGAGCCCGGGCTCGAAGAACGGCGGACGGCCTGATTCGAGGAGCTCGACCTTCGCCGCGTCGACATCGATCCCGACGACGTCGTGCCCCAGCTCCGCCATGCCCGCGGCATGCACGGCCCCGAGGTAGCCGCATCCGATGACTGAGATCTTCACCGTGCAAGCCTACGGGGCGCTCCAGAGCACGGCTCGCCGGGGCTTACCCCGCGAGGTCGAGAACGATCGGCCCGAAGAACATCGAGTATCCGGCCCAGCCGGAGGCGGCGACGACGGAGCTGCCGGAGACGCCGCCTGCACCATCACCGGTGAACAACGTCAGCGACCCGGAATTGGAATCCCGCGCCAGGATGTCGACCTTGCCGTCGGCGTTCAGGT
>JBDSKH010000125.1:0-7810 GCA_039917005.1 Pseudolysinimonas sp. | reverse complement strand
ACCTGGTCGCTATCGTGCAGGCGACGCGTCATGCCGACAAGGTCATCTCCGCCGACCTCGCGCGTCTCGTCGACTACGGCGCCAGCCCTCGCGCGAGCATCGCCTTCCTGCACGCCGCGCGCGCGCTGGCATTGCTGGCGGGGCGCGGGTACGTGATCCCCGAGGACGTCAAGGCCCTCGCCCACCGCGTCCTGCGGCACCGCGTCGTGCTGACCTTCGAGGCGGATGCGCTCGAGATCTCGTCCGAGAAGGTCATCGACGCCATCATCGCGGCGATCCCCGCCCCCTGAGCCGGTAGAACTCCGACATGCCAGCGCTCCTCCCCAGGGTCAAGTCCCGCCTATTCGTCCATGCGAACCGGCGGTCTACGAACCTGCTCGAGGGAGAGTACGCAGCGATCACCTCGGGACGCAGCCTCGACTTCGACGATCTCCGCGAGTACGTCGCGGGTGACGAGGTCGACGACATCGACTGGAAGGCGACAGCTCGCACCGGATCGCCGCTCGTCAAGCGCTACAAGCAGACCCGCAGGCAGGACGTGATCCTCGCGGTCGACACCGGCCGCGGTATGGCGGCGACGGCAGAGGGCGGCAGCGCCAAACGGGATGTGGCGATCCTGATCGCCGGCGCCCTCGGCTACCTCTCGCTGCGGCACGGCGACGCGGTGGGGCTCGTGACCCGCAGCGGCGGACGGGTGCGGCACCGCCCGCCTCGCGCGAGTGAGGCATACCTTGAGACCCTGCTGCGCACCGTCGAGCAGGAGACCCGGCTGGACGCCGACCCGAGCGATCCCTTCGCCCTGGTCAGCTACCTGTTGCGCGGGGTCCCCAACCGCAGCATCGTCATCGTCGTGGGCGACGACGTCGAGCCGGCACCCGATATCGACGAGGCGCTCCGCAGCCTGCGCGAGAAGCACGAGCTGCTCTGGATCACCGTCGCCGACCTCGACCTGATCGACGGCGACGGCACGACCCGCGACATCCTGGATGTCGAGGACGGCAGCCCCATCCCGACCATCCTGCGCGGCGACCGCCGGCTCGCGAAGGTATACGAGACCCGCAGCGACGCGCGGATCGCCGCTCAGCACGCCTACTTCCGCGCTCGCGGCGTCTCGCACTGCCGCGTGATCGGCGTCGATGAGGTCGTTCCGATGCTGCTGCGGCTCCTGCAGCGTCGGCGCAAGGCGGGGTACTGACCCGTCATGCCTGACATCGACGACTTCTTCCCGCCCCTCGGTTACGACTGGTGGTGGTGGCTCGTGCTGCCCCTCTTCATCGCCCTGCTGATCGCCTGGATCCTGCTGAGCAAGAGATTCGCCCGGATGCGGGGCTGGCGGCGCCGCGGGGGAGCGGCACCCAGCCGTCCCAAGGTGCTGCCCCTGCCCGTCGATGTGCGACGGAAGGCGCTCTCGCGCATCGCCGACGTCGAGCAGCGGGTCGTGGCCGGGGAGCTGTCGCCGCGCGAGGCGCACATCGAACTCAGCGGCATCCTGCGTGAGCTCGCCTTCTACACGACGCGGTTCGATGCCCGGAAGATGACCCTCACCGATCTGCGCAAGGCGGGCCTCAGCCGCCTCGCCGACACCATCGCCACGTTCTACCCGGTCGCCTTCGCGCCCGCAGAGGCGATCGAGGCTCAGCCCGCCATCGATGCGGCCCGGATGGCGGTGTCGCAATGGAACTAGTGTTCGTCTGGATGCCGCTGGTGCTGGGCGGCGTGGTCGCCACCGTGGTCGCGGTGCTCGTGGTGCTGCGGCGCCGGTCGGGCCGCGACGACCGCGACATCGTGTCGGCCGCCCACACCGAGCGCATGCTGCGGATGCCCGAGTACAAGGCCGCGTACCGGCGGGCCTTCGCCAAGCTCGGCGCGATGTTCGTGCTGGTCCTGGTGTCGCTGGGGGCGCTCGCGATCGTCGCCGCGCGGCCCATCACGACCGACGTCGCCGACACCGACCGGGTGAACCGCGACATCGTGCTGTGCCTCGACGTGTCGGGCTCGATGACGGCGGCGGACGCGCAGATCGTGGAACGTTTCCTCGAGCTCGTGGAGCAGTTCCACGGCGAGCGCATCGCCCTCGTCGTCTGGGACAGCTCGGCGGCGCAGGTCTTCCCCCTCAATGACGACTACGACTACGTCGAGGAGCAGCTCGCCAGCATCGCCGACGAGACCAGCAGCGACGTCGGCGACATCGGGGACATCTTCGGCGGGGATCCGGACGGGTCGCCCCCGCTCTGGGCGGGCACCGACCTCGGCAACGGGTCGTCCCTGATCGGCGATGGGCTGGCATCCTGCGTTCTGCGCTTCGACCATCCAGAGCTGGACCGCTCGCGCACGATCATCCTGGCGACCGACAACCAGCTGGCCGGCTCACCGATCGTGACGCTGGAGGAGGCGACCTCGTTCTCGCTCGAGCGCGACGTGCGGGTCTACGGCATCGAGCCGGGTGGCGCTTTCGGGTCCGGCCCGGACATCGACGACCTCCGCACCCAGTTGCAGCGCACCGGCGGCGAGGTCTTCAGCCTCGGTGACGCGAGCGGCGGGCAGAGCATCGTCGACGAGGTGCTCGACGATCAGGCGACGACCCTGCAGGGCGTGCCGGAGCTGGTGGTCACCGATCATCCGGGCTGGCCGTTCCGGATCGGCGTGATCGCGTTGTGGATGGTCGTGTTCCTGGGATGGAGGTCGCGACTGTGACCCTCACCTTCGAGCCGCTCTTCGAGCTCTGGACGACCGTTCTGTTGCTCGCGCCGCCCGCCGCCCTGCTGATCTGGCAGCTCTTCCGCACCTGGCGTCCCGCGAAGGGCGTCAAGCCCGGGACCTGGCGGAACCGCTGGAACCCGCTGCGCCGCCTGCTGGTGGTCGCCTTCCTCGGGTTGGCCGCCGCGGGCCCCGCCGTCCCCGGAGCCATGACGAAGGTCGTGGTATCGGACATCGACGTCTTCCTGGTCATCGACACCACCACGAGCTCGAACGCGGAGGATGCCGGCCCGTCCGGTGCGGACGAGCCGACGACCCGGCTCGACGCCATCAAGGAGGACGCATTCCGGGTGGCGACGGAATACGGCGGTGCGCGGTACTCGGTCATCACGTTCGACAACGGTTCCCTCGTGCGGCTTCCACTCGTCGCCGATCCCACCGCCCTCCAGACCACTCTCGACACGCTCGAGGTCGAGCTCTCGTCGTACGCGGGCGGCTCGAGCATCAGCGAGCCCCTCGAGACCCTCCTCAAGCGCCTCAAGGGGTCGCAGGCCGACCACCCAGAGCGCCTGCGGCTGGTGTTCTACTTCGGTGACGGCGAGCAGACCCGCGACGACCCCCCCGAATCGATGGCTGCTGTCGCGCCGTACATCGGCGACGGCGCGGTCTTCGGCTACGGCACCGAGGCGGGCGGCCCGATGCGGCCGAACCTCGACTTCGGGGTGCAGCTCGATCCCGACGCGCCCGATGCGGGTCCCGCCCCCTACCTCCTCGACACGACGCTCCCCGGCTCGCCGACGGCGATCTCCCGGATCGACGAGGACGCCCTGAAGGCGATCGCGTCCCAGCTCGGCGTCGGGTATCAACACCGCACGCCGGGCTCCGAGGCATCCTTCCCGGATGTCGAGGACCGGATGGGCGAGGAGATCGAGGTGCCGGAGGTCGCCGTCGCCGAGCGGCTCTACTGGATCCCCGTGCTGGCGGCGTTCGCGCTGATCCTCTGGGATCTGGTGATCGCTGGACGCAACCTCGGCGACCTGCGGGCCGCGCGCCCGCCGCGCACGAAGCGTTCCCCGGCTGAACCTCGCGCACCACGGGCGGTGCGCTGATGGGCTGGTTCGGCGATCGATTCGAGCGTGAGGCGGCGCCGGATCCGGCAACGATGCCCGCACGCCGCCGACGCATGCTGCTGATCTCGATGCTCATCGTCATCCCGCTCGGGGTCTTCGCGGTCGGCACCGGCATCAACGTGGCGCTGGCGTCGGCGGTCCGCAACAGCTTCACCGCGGGCGACTACGACGGGGCGGCGGCGTGGGCGCGTGCCGGCGTCAGCCTCAACCCCTTCGACCGGTACCTGCCGCACTACAACCTCGGCACCGCCTATGCGGCGGGCGACCTGCTGCCCGAGGCGGTCCCCGAACTGCAGACGGCCCTGGATGCTGCGCCCAGCCCCGAGGCGGCCTGCTACCCGCGCGCCAATCTCGCGCTCACCTACGTGCGCCTCGGCAACCGCTATTTCGACGATCAGGCCTGGACGGACGCGATCGACGCCTACCGCCTGGCGAAGGCACTCTGGGCCAAGCAGCAGGGCGACGTGTGCCATCAGGACCAGTCGTTCAGCGAGACCGCAGAGGAGAGCTCGGAGGAGGCGCAGGAGGGCGAGGATCAGGCGCAGCAACAGCAGGATGAGCAGCAGGAGAATCCGACGCCCGGCCCCTCGCAGACTCCCGATCCGAACCAGAGCCCCGATCCGAACCAGACACCCGATCCCAACCAGAGCCCGGATCCGAACCAGTCGAGCACGCCCACCCCCGATCCGAACCAGAGCCCTGACCCGAACCCGTCCGGCACGCCGACGCCCGGCCCCTCGCAGTCGCCGAGCTCCGGGCCATCGTCGAGCCCCACGCCCGGACCGTCGGAAAGCCCCTCGACGGGCCCGACCCCGGGACCCTCGACGACGCCGGACCCCGGCGACGGTGACGGTGACGGCGACGCGGGCGAGGAAGGCAGCGAGACCCTGGGCGAGAAGCTCGATCAGCTCGAGCAACTCGGCGAGGCCTCCGACCTGGAGCGCGAGAACGGCGGCCGCAAGCACGGTCTCGCCGACAAGCCCTGGTAGAACCGGGCCGTAGGCTTGCACCGTGCCTACCCGCCTGACCCATCTGTTCGTCCGCACCCTTCGTGAGGACCCCGCCGACGCCGAGGTCGCCAGCCACCGCTGGCTCGTGCGCGCGGGGTACATCCGCCGCCAGGCGCCGGGGATCTTCGCCTGGCTGCCGCTGGGGCTCAAGGTGCGGCGCAAGGTCGAGGCCGTCATCCGGGAGGAGATGGAGGCTGCCGGCGCGCAGGAGGTGCACTTCCCCGCGCTGTTGCCCCGCGAGCCCTATGAGGAGTCGGGTCGCTGGGAGAGCTACGGCGACGGTATCTTCCGCCTGCAGGACCGCAAAGGTGCGGACTATCTGCTCGCGCCGACCCACGAGGAAGCGTTCACGCTCCTGGTGAAGGACCTGTTCAACTCCTACAAGGACCTGCCGCTCGCGATCTACCAGATCCAGGACAAGTACCGCGACGAGGCGCGTCCGCGTGCCGGGCTGCTGCGCGGCCGCGAGTTCTCGATGAAGGACGCCTACTCCTTCGACGTCTCCGACGAGGGCCTCGACGTGTCGTACCAGGCCCAACGCGACGCCTACGAGCGCATCTTCGCGCGCCTGGGCCTGGAATACGTGATCGTCGCCGCCGACAACGGCCTGATGGGCGGAGCACGGAGCGAGGAGTTCCTGCATCCCACGCCGATCGGCGAGGACACCTTCGTGCGGTCCGCCGGCGGTTATGCGGCGAATGTCGAGGCATGGACGACGGTGCCTGCTGAGGCACGCGGATACGAGAAGCTGACGCCGGCGGAGGTCCTCGATACCCCGGGCACCCCGACGATCGCCACCCTCGTCGACGTCGCCAACGAGAAGCACCCCCGGCCCGACGGCCGGGCGTGGACCGCGGCCGACACCCTCAAGAACGTCGTGCTGGCGCTCACGCACGTCGACGGCAAGCGTGAGGTCGTGGTCGTCGCCATCCCCGGAGACCGCGAGGTCGACATGAAGCGCGCCGAGGTGCAGTTCGCCCCGGCGACGGTCGAGGCCGCGGTCGACACCGACTTTGAGAAGAATCCGCTGCTCGTCAAGGGCTATATCGGACCATGGTCGGCGACCGGAGCGGTGCTCGGCGAGGAGTCGGCCACCGGCATCCCCTACCTGGTCGACGCGCGGGTCGCCGACGGCTCGGGCTGGATCACGGGCGCCAACGCGGACGGCAAGCACGTCTTCGGCCTGGTGGCGGGCAGAGACTTCGGCAACGACGGCACCGCCGAGGTGGCCGAGGTGAAGGCGGGCGATCCCGCACCCGACGGATCCGGTCCGGTCGAACTCGCCCGCGGCATGGAGATCGGGCACGTCTTCCAGCTCGGACGGTTCTTCGCCGAAACGCTCGGACTCAAGGTGCTCGACGAGAACGGCAAGCTGGTCACCGTCACGATGGGCTCGTACGGAATCGGCGTGACGCGCATCCTGGCCGTGATCGCCGAGGCGAACAACGACGAGAAGGGGCTGATCTGGCCGAAAGAGGTCGCGCCCTTCGACGTCCACGTCATCGCGACCGGCAGGGACGAGGTCGTCTTCGATGTCGCCGAGAAGGTGGCGGCCGATCTCGAGGGCGCCGGACTCGACATCCTGTACGACGACCGACCCAAGGTCTCGCCGGGCGTGAAGTTCGGCGATGCCGAGATCATCGGCGTCCCGACCATCGTGATCGTGGGGCGCGGTGCCGCCGACGGCATCGTCGAGCTCTGGGACCGCCGGTCGGGGGATCGTCGCGAGCTGCCCGTCGCCGAATTGGTGTCCGAACTCGGAGCTCGCGCCTGACGTAGACTGGGCCACCGATATCTCAATACCGGGAGGCCTGTGATGGACATCGACCTCACCATGCTGCGGCTCATGGAGCGCGAACGCGAGATCCCGTTCGAGGAGCTCGTCGGCATCATCGAGCAGGCGATCCTGACCGCGTACCTCAAGCACACCGATCAGGCCCCGGAGGTCGGTGCGCGCGTCGAGCTGGACCGCAAGACGGGCCACGTGGTGGTCTACGTCCCCGAGCTGGACGAGGACGGCGAGGTGATCGGTGAAGCCGTCGACAGCCCCGACGACTTCGGCCGCATCTCGGCGTTTGCGGCCAAGCAGGTCATCAATCAGCGTCTGCGCGACATCGGCGACGACAAGGTGCTCGGCGAGTTCCGCGGGCGCGAAGGCGACATCGTCGCGGGCGTCGTCCAGCAGGGACCGAACCCGCGCATGGTGCACATCGATCTCGGCACCGTCGAGGCGATCCTCCCGCCGGAAGAGCAGGTTCCCGGCGAGGAGTACACGCACGGCAGCCGCATCCGCGTCTACGTCACGAGCGTGAGCAAGGGGCTCAAGGGGCCGTCCATCACGGTCAGCCGCACGCATCCGGGGCTCGTCCGCAAGCTGTTCGCACTCGAGGTCCCAGAGATCGCGAGCGGACTGGTCGAGATCGCCAGCCTCGCCCGCGAGGCGGGGCACCGCACTAAGATCGCGGTCAAGGCCACCCAGCCGGGCATCAACGCCAAGGGCGCCTGCATCGGCGAACTGGGGCAACGGGTCAGAGCCGTCACCGCTGAGCTGAACAACGAGAAGATCGACATCGTCGACTTCGCCGAGGACCTCGCCACGTTCGTCGCGAACGCTCTGTCTCCCGCCAAGGTCACGAGCGCTTTCGTGGTGGATGAGTCGCTGAAAGCGGTGCGCGCCCTGGTTCCCGACTACCAGTTGTCGCTCGCCATCGGCAAGGAGGGGCAGAATGCCCGCCTCGCCGCCAAGCTCACCGGCGCACGCATCGACATCCAGCCCGATTCGGTCATGGAGGACTAGGGCCGGAGTCTCTGGGCCTCTAGGGGTACTATGGAACCCGTCAGAACCTGCCTGGGTTGCCGGCAGCGTGCTCCCCGCTCCTCACTTCTGAGGGTCGTCGCGCGCGACGGACGGGCTGTGGTCGATACCGCAGCACGACTTCCAGGCAGGGGCGCGTGGGTGCATCCGGACTCCGG
>JBDSKH010000124.1:0-4612 GCA_039917005.1 Pseudolysinimonas sp. | reverse complement strand
AGCGTCGCGCGCGGGCCGTCCGGCGTCATCGCCACCTCATCCAGCTCGAATGATTCTGCGCCGACCAGGGCAGCGCCGTCAGCGAGGGTGAAGAGCCGCTTGCGCTCGAGGTAGAGCGAAGTCGCCGATGCGACGATCAGGGTCACGAGCAGGGCGAGGGCACCGTAGAAGCAGATGAGCGGCAGGGTCGATCCGTGCTCGTCTCGCAAGCTCACGCGGGTCACCAGGACCCCCAGAACCGGGATACCTGCTCGGTCGCGGTCGCCGAGACGGGGAGGCCGGCCGGAAGATCGAGGTCGAGAACAGGGGGTGCCAGAGGCAGGGGAACGGTGACGCCGATGGTGACCGTCACGAAGCCCCGCCGTGTGAGACACGCACCGGGGTTCGGCCTGCAGGTGATCGTGACTGCTGCGCCGTCGGCCTCTATCCCGTAGTCGGCGAGCGTGCTGGCGATCGCGCGCGCGGCCGCGGCTCGGGCATCGCCGGGGCTCGCCTGCTGCACGAAGACCCGCGTCGCTTGCCGAACTGCCCCGTCGACGCCGAGCGCGGCACACTGGACCGCCGACAGAGCGAGCACCAGATAGACGATGGGCACGAGCAGAATCAGCCCGACGGTGATGAACTCGAGCGACGCTGACCCCGACTCGTCTGCTGCCGACTCAGTCCAGCGTCTCGATGACCGCATGGCCCGACACCTCCACGCCGCCCTCGATGCCGATCAGCCCGATCATCGGCAATGTCGTGCGCACCGTCACGGTCACGGCCGGGTTGCCTCGCCACTCTTCCGTCGAGACGGTCACGTCGCGCGCGTAGTCGCTGCCGATCGCGAGTGCGATGAGCGTGCGGCAGCGGACGACGCCGTCGGCGGGACCGTTGTCGGCGAGCGCCGCGAACCGCGCGCCCTCGGACGCGGCATCCAGAACCGTGTTGCGGACGTGCAGCGCCAGGGCGAGCTGCAGCACCGCGACAGTCAGCACGGTGAGAATCGCACCCACCATCACGAACTCGGCGACCGCGGACCCCGTCTCCGCCGCGATCGCCGCGCGAGCCCTCCGCACTACAGGCCGGTCACCTTCGAGATGGCGTTGCCGAAGATCTCACTGAGTGCCGGCCCCGCGAGACCCCAGATCACGATCACGAGGCCGGCGGTCATCAGGGTGATGAGCACCCATCCAGGAACATCGCCTTCTTCTCGACGGATGAATTCTGCAGATCTGATTCTTAGTTTGGACATCTGCCAGAGCATCCCATCTGCAACTCACACCGCATCTGAACTGTCCACAGCCATGCGAGTGGAACCCCCGACAGCGCCCGCAGCACCGTGAGGTTCCCGGACCCGGCCCGACTCGAACGGGCTGCCACCCTCACCAAACTGCGGGCTGAACGCGCCCTTACCGGGTAGGCGCGCCTTGAGCGGGGTCAAAGGAGGACGAGCCTAGGACGGATCCCACCCGGTAGGCAAGCAGACCTTCGTGGGGCCGTCGGCGCTCACTCACAAGCGGCAGCCGATCTAATCGGCCTTCGAGAACGTGACCGTGTTGTCTTCGTCGGGATCACCGATCCAGATGAACAGGTGGAATTCATTGGCAAGTTCCTCGGAGTACAGCCTGTCGACGCAGCCATCATCGGTCGTGAGTTCCACGAAGTAGAGATTGTTGGAGCGGTCCTCCCCTATTGACCAATCGCCCTCAACAGTCACGGGACTCGCACTATCCGGCTCCGTGAAGAAGTCGCCACAAAACAGGCCGCTCGGAAGTCCCGTCCCCTGGAACGTCTTGTCCGCGAGGAATTCCATGGCCGGCGACGATTTACCATTCGCCGGTGCAGTCCACGTGCCGATCACGTTTGCGTTGGCGACCCGCTCCGACGGGTGATAACCGGAGTTGCACGCGGTCAAACCCAGCACGATCGCGATTGCAACAGCCGCGGAACCGAACAGGCGTGACATGTCGGCAGGATATAGCGTGCCCGCGGTCAGAGAATTGGGTGCGTCACCCAGCTTCCGAAGCCAGCTGCGCTAGAAATTGACGGTGACGCCGCTTCAGATGTTCGGGACCGCCTGCTTCATTCTCTTGGCGATCACGCCCTCGACGCTCGCGATCCTCTTTCGCCGCCGTCTTCTGGCCCGGATGAAACGCCTGAGCAAAGAGTACGCCGAGCGATTTCCGTGGTTTGGCCCCTCCTTCTCGCCGTCGGCGAGAACGTCGCCATCTGGCACATCGTGCTCGCCGCCTGCCTAGGAGGCGTGATGCTCGTCTTCTCGATCATCGCCGCCACGATCCGCAACATTTGACCACCAGCCCTGCCCTTCAACAATCACGCACCGCCCGCCCAGGCGTGTGCGGTCGCGCCGAGGAGGGTGCTCCAATCGCTCGGCTCGATGCCGAAGGTCGCGGTGGTCTCCGCTGCGTCGATCACGAAGGGAGAGTCGAATTGGTAGAGCACACCGTTCACTTCACGCAGCAATGGGACGACCGCGCCGCCGGCTTGCAATAGCCAGCGGGGTACCAGTCCGAGCTGAGGCTGAGGCGCCCCGACGCGGGTGCTCAGTTCGCTCAACAGGCTGCGGACGCTTTGAGGCGGGTTGGAAGGGACCAGCCACGCGTGGCCCCAGGCTCGGTCGTCCGCACCCAATACCGCGAGGGTGGTCGCGATGTCGTCAACAGCCGTCCAACTGTGCGGCTGGTCGGGGCTGCTGAACACCCTCGCGGATCGGCCCTTCAGAGTCAGCGCCGCGTACCGGGCGAGCAGGCCGCTCGCTTCACCGGCGGTCGGGCCGAGATAGTCCGAGGCGCGAGCTTCAGTAACCCGCACCCGTCCCGCTTCGTGAGCAGCCAACGCTTCTGCCCACATGCGGTTCCGCAAGGCACCCTTGTGATCGGAAGCTTGAAGGGGTGAATCCCGGGTGATCGGACCATCGACGCGCCCGTAGCCATAGAGATTGCTCAGGGTGACGAGAACCGCCCCACTGTCCTCGGCCGCGCCCAGGATCGACGCTGCCAACGGTGGCCAGCGCATCTCCCACACGGGATAGGGACCCGGATTGGCACAGTTGTACAGCACATCGACGCCTTCAGCACACGCCGCCAAAGCGGCAGCGTCGGACGCATCCAGCCCTGTGTGCTCGATCCTCGAGTGTGTATTGTCGACGCCCCCACGGGTGACGACTCGCACCAGATCACCCTGCTCGGCCAGGCGCAACGCGAGCGCTGTTCCGATCGGCCCCGCACCAACTACCAGATGCGTCCGCTGGGCCATGCCTCAAAGCTTTCACGGCCGGCATGATTCCGCGAGGGACCTAAGGCCCGAGCTGAAGCTCCCGCGGGCGCCTCCGTTTGGATTGTGTTTGCACGATTCCTGGGCTGCCCGGCATGTGCTCGCTGCATGCCAACAGCGCTCAGGATGCGTTGACGAAGCTCGCGACGTTGCCCCTGCTGGCCGGGCGCAACATCGATTCGTCGTTCGTGAACCCGACCGTCGCAAGTTCGATCGATCTCGTCGTGCACGCCGAACTCGAGCGCACGGGTCATCGTCGCGTCGTCGAGATCGTCGCTCCGACGGGTGATGTCGTCGACGGCGCGATCCGGGCGACCACAGTGTTCGAGCTGCGCGACGGCAGGTTGCAGGCGACGGGCGAGACACCAGCGCGTACCTCGAAATTCAGGCGGGGCACGACGGCGCCGGCTCACGAGGCGACAGCATGACCCTTCTGGCCGGTCTCGCGCTCGGCGGGGGCCTGATCCTGATCGCGTCGCCGTGGTTGTGGCCGCGCAGCCAGCCCACCTCGCGTCGCGGTGCGCTTGACGCTGCCCGCGAGCGTCTCGCCCAGGCCGGGCTCGAGCGGATTCCGGTCGCGGTTTTCGTTGTCGTCAGCGGGCTGCTCGGGCTGGCCGTATCCGGTGCCGTGGCCTCCGTGACGCCGGTCGTCGCGCTGGCTGCAGCGTCTGGCGTCGTCGGGGCGGCGGCACCTTCGCTCGCTGTCGCCGGTCGCGCGCGTCGGCGCCGCAGGTTGTTGCGCGTCGCATGGCCCGACCTGGTCGATCACCTGGTCGCGGGAGTCCGGTCGGGTCAGTCGCTCGCCGACGCGGTCACATCATTGGCAGAGGTCGGCCCGGTGGAGATCCGCAGCGCATTCCGCGACTTCGGCAGGCTCGTGAGAGCGAGCGGCACGATGGGTGGCGCGCTCGACGACCTGAAGGCCCGGCTTGCCGATCCGGTCGCCGACAGGATCATCGAGACGCTGCGGATGTCGCGGGAGGTCGGTGGCACGGAACTCCCGTCGATCCTGCGTGTTCTCGCCGCATCGCTTCGACAGGATGCGGCGGTGCGATCCGAGGTCGAAGCCCGGCAGTCGTGGGTACTGAACGCAGCGCGGCTCGGGGTGGCAGCGCCCTGGGTGATCCTCCTGATGCTCGCCTCCCGTTCCGAGGCGGCCGCGGTGTACAACTCGCCCGCCGGGACGACTCTTCTCGTCGTCGGCTTCGTCGTAAGTGTCGCGGCTTACCGGATCATGATCGCCCTCGGGCGCCTGCCCGAGGAAAGGCGGTGGTTCGCGTGACCGCGTCGCTGGCGCTTGCGATCCCGCTCGGCATCGCATTCGGTATGGGCGCAT
>JBDSKH010000123.1:0-4668 GCA_039917005.1 Pseudolysinimonas sp. | reverse complement strand
CTCGGCGTAGGAGGAGCCGACGCAGGTGAGGTGCGCCATCGGCTTCACCGGCGTGTTCTGGAGTAGGTGACGCAGCACATCGAGCGTGACGCCGCGCGATGAGCCGTTGGCCCCGTAGGTGACGCTGATGAATTCCGGCCCGGCGGCGACGAGGCGCAGGATCTCGGGCTGCAGAGCCGCGTCCGCCGCGGCATCGCGGGGCGGGAACAGCTCGAACGAGAATGTCCGACCGTCGCCGGTCTCGTTTCCCGTCATCTGCCCTCCCCGGCCCTCCAGTGTCACGCGCAGGCGTTGACCACTGGAGCGGGTGCCGGGCTCGGCTGTCGCTCCGCGTCGCACAAGCGCGACTCTCCAGCGTACCGCGCCCGCATCCGGGGTATACCCGCGTTTCCGACTGTTACGGGCTCAGGCGCTCTCACGGGCGCGACGAGACCACGAACTCCTGGACCTCGGACAGGCGCTGCGGATGCACGAGCGCCGTAACCCGGGTGCCGTCCTCGTCGTAGTCGGTAGACAGCACCCGCCCGCTGACGTGCAGGCGCGAGATCACCTCGCCACGGTCGTACGGCACGAGAAGCGTCACCTCGACCTCCGGGGCGGGCAGCACCTCGGAGATGCGCTCGATGAGCTCGTCGATCCCCTCGCCCGTGCGCGCCGACACGAAGACGCCGTGCGGTTCGAGGCCGCGCAGCAGCAGGCGCCGGTCGTCGTCGGCCAGATCGCTCTTGTTGAACGCGACGATCTCCGGCAGGTCGCGGGCGCCGACGTCGCCGATGACGTCACGTACGGTCGCGAGCTGCGCGGCGGGGTCCGGATGTGACGCGTCGACGACATGGACGATCACGTCCGACTGCCCGACCTCCTCGAGCGTCGACCGGAACGCCTCCACGAGCTGATGCGGCAGATTGCGTACGAATCCGACCGTGTCGGCGAGGGTGAACAGACGGCCGTCGGGGGTGCGGCTGCGGCGGACCGTGGGGTCGAGGGTCGCGAACAGAGCGTTCTCGACGAGAACCCCGGCACTCGTCAGCCGGTTGAGCAGGCTCGACTTGCCGGCGTTCGTGTAGCCGGCGATCGCGACGCTCGGAACCTCGAAGCGGTCCCGGTTCGCGCGCTTGGCCTCGCGGGCGGGTGCGAATCCTTTGATCTGCTTACGCAGCCGCGCCATGCGCGTGTGGATGCGGCGACGGTCGAGCTCGATCTTGGTCTCACCGGGTCCACGGCTTCCCATTCCGGAGCCGGAGCCACCCACCTGGCCACCGGCCTGGCGGGACATCGACTCACCCCATCCACGCAGCCGTGGGAGGAGGTATTCGAGCTGAGCGAGCTCGACCTGGGCCTTGCCCTCGCGGCTCTTGGCGTGCTGGCTGAAGATGTCGAGGATCACGGCGGTGCGGTCGATGACTTTGACCTTGACCGCGTCCTCGAGGGCTCGCCGCTGGCTCGGGGCCAGCTCGGTGTCGGCGACGACGGTGTCCGCGCCCAGGGCCGCGACGACACCCGCGAGTTCCTGCACCTTGCCGCGACCGAGGTACGTGCTGGGGTCGGGATGCGGACGGCGCTGCAGCAGGCCGTCGAGCACGACGGCTCCCGCCGTCTCGGCGAGGGCGGCGAGCTCACGCAGCGAGTTCTCGGCGTCGTCGAGCGAACCACGCGAGAAGACGCCGATCAGCACGACGTTCTCGAGTCGCAACTGCCGGTATTCGACCTCGGTGACATCCTCGAGCTCGGTGGACAGCCCGGCGACCCGGCGCAGGGCGGCACGCTCTTCGCGGTCGAGCTGCTCGCCGTCGGAATCGGCGGTGGCGTCCCCCGCATCGTCCAATGCGGTCGCTCGCACGGTGCCGAACCGGGCATACCCGGCCGACCGGGTGTCGTCGGAGGCGAGCACGCGGTCGAGAATCTTGTCGTCCTCGTCGCTCATCGCTTCACCCTACTTCCTCGTTTTCGATAAGTTCTCTGCATGGTCGAGCCGGAACATTACTTCTCCTCGACCCCTTCTGGCGATCTGAAACTGCGTCAGATCACGGTCAAACTGGCCGGCCGGACGTTCGCCGTGACCACCGCCGGAGGCATTTTCAGCCCCGAGCGAATCGACGCCGGCACCGGCGTCCTGCTCTCCCACACCCCCGTGCCGCCACCCGGCGGTCACCTGCTCGACCTCGGCTGCGGCTGGGGTCCCGTCGCCCTGACCCTGGCCCTCGAGTCGCCTCGCGCCACGGTCTGGGCGGTGGATGTCAACGAGCGTGCGCTGGACCTGGTGCGTCGCAACGCGGCCACCCTCGGCCTCTCCAATGTGAACGCCTGCACGCCGGCGGATGTTCCCGCCGACGTGCAATTCACGACGATCTGGTCGAACCCGCCGATACGCGTCGGCAAGAACGAGCTGCACGACATGCTGCGCGCCTGGCTGCCGAGGCTGGAAGCCGGGTCGGACGCCTGGCTCGTCGTGCAGCGCAACCTCGGCTCGGACTCGTTGCACCGCTGGTTGCAGGCCGAGCTGCCGCACGACTACGCCGTGCTGCGTGCAGCAACCCACAAGGGGTACCGCGTCCTGCGGGTGCGGCACCGCTCGGGCACCGGGCTGACCGAGGCGATCGAGCTTCCACAGCTCAGACCGTGAACGTCCCCGAGTACACGAGCACCGCGGGGCCGCTCAACGCCACGTGATCGCCTTCCGGCGTCGCGAACACGCGCACGCCGACGACTCCGCCGGGAACGTCGACGCTCCACTCGTCGGGGGCACCGGACCCCGCCCACTCCCGGGTCGCGAGGGCGGCCGCGGCCGCGCCGGTCCCGCACGAGAGGGTCTCGCCGCTGCCGCGCTCGTGCACCCGCATCCGGATCGAACCGACGCCGTCGACCACCAGGGGCTCGTGCGGGACGACGAACTCCACATTGGCGCCGTCGGGGGGCTCCGGCGTGATGTGCGGTGCCTGCGACAGGACGAGGTCCATCAGTTCCTCGTGGTCCGCGAGCGCCACGACGACGTGCGGGTTGCCGACGCCGACGGCCAATCCGGGGCGCGCGACGTCGAGTCCGAGCGCCGAGACCATCGCCTCGCCCGGTGCCACCAGGAACGGGCCCAGGTCGACCTCGTACCCGCGGGCTACACGGGTGAGCAGGCGGACGCCGCCGCGGGTCCCGACCGGCACGGTGTCGCCCTCGGCGAGCTCGAGCAACCCGTTCTCGATGAGGAATTCGGCGAATACCCGGATGCCGTTACCACACATCTCCGCCGGGCTGCCGTCTGCGTTGTGGTAGTCCATGAACCACTCGGCGGCAGGATCCTCGGCGAGTGCCGCGGCACCGTCGGGCAGGTTCTCCGAGCGCACCGCGCGGATGACTCCGTCGGCTCCGATGCCGAAATGCCGGTCGGCCAATGCGCTCAGCTGGAGCGCGTCGAGTTGCACCTCGCCGTCGGGGTCGGCGAAGAGCACGAAGTCGTTGCCCGTGCCGTGCCCCTTGGTGAATCGCAGTTCGGTACTCACCCCGTCAGCGTATCCAGCGCCCCGAGCGCCTGCTGCACGCGGTCGGCGGCATCCGCCTCGATCCAGTGCGTGTCGCGGTACCGGCCGAACCATCCCACCTGGCGGCGCGCGTACCGCCGGGTGAGCGCGGCCGTCTGCTCCATCGCCTGCTGCTCGTCGAGTTCGCCCTTCAGCTGCGCAATCGCCTGCGCGTAGCCGATCGCCCGGCCGGCGGTGACCCCGAAGCCGGCGGGGAGGAGCGCCGCCACCTCATCCAGCAGCCCGGCACGCCACATCGCGCGAACCCGGCGATCCAGCCCCTCGACCAGGTCGGCGCGCTCGGCGCGGAGGCCCAGGGTCACGGTTTCGCGCCACAGGTCGGTCTCGGACGGCAGTCCGGCGCCGAACGGAGCGCCGGTGAGCTCGATCACCTCGAGAGCACGGACCAGCCGCCTGCCGTTGGCCGCGCCGATCGCCTCGGCCGCCGCCGGATCCACCTCACGCAGCCGGCGATGCAGCATTCCCGGCCCGCTCGCGCTCAGCTCGCTCTCGAGCCGCTCACGGATCACGGCGTCGGTGCCGGGAAAGCGGTAGTCGTACAGCACGCTCGAGACGTACAACCCGCTGCCCCCGACGAGGATCGGCAGGGCGCCGCGCTCGACGACATCGTCGATGATCGCCCGCGCGTCTGCCTGATAGCGCGCCACGCTGGCCTCTTCGCGAGGTTCGAGCACGTCCAGCAGGTGATGCGGGATGCCGTGGCGCTCCGCCGGAGTCAGCTTGGCCGTGCCGATGTCCATGCCGCGATACAGCTGCATGGCGTCGGCGTTGACGATCTCCGCCGGCCTGCCCCTCTCGATGAGGGCGTGCGCGAGATCGAGGGAGAGCTGGGACTTGCCGGTCCCGGTGGGACCGACCAGCGCGACGAGGCTCAGCCGCCGACCCTCAGCGATGGCAGACCCAGGTTCACCGCTCCGGCGGGTGCGGCGGCGTGCGCCGGCAGTTCGCAGGACTCGGCCTCGGCCCGATCCCACGCCTCACCCGCACGCGTGCGACGCACCTGCAGCGTCCCATCCGCGGGCGCGGCGATCAGGAAGTGCGGGGTCGCCCGCGTCACGGTCACGCTGACGACGTCGCCGGGACGCGGCAAGTCGCTGCCGTCTGGGACATCGAAGTGCACGAGCCGGTTGTCTTCGGC
>JBDSKH010000122.1:0-6632 GCA_039917005.1 Pseudolysinimonas sp. | reverse complement strand
GAGGTGCCGCAGGCGCCGCGTGCATGTGGGGAAGGAGGTGCGGCCGGGCGCCGCGTGCAGGTGGGGAGGGGTGCGGCCGGGCGCCGCCCCGCCCACCCGACACTGACACCGGCTCATGGCAGGGTGGATCCGATGCCTCGCACCCCGATCTCGATCGCCCGCGCCCCGCGGGCGTTCCCGCTCCTGTGGGGCGGCACGGCATCCGCGAATCTCGCCGACGGCATCACGCTCGCCGTGCTGCCGCTGCTCGCCGCCGCGATCACGCGCGACCCCGCCCTCGTCGCGGGTCTCGTCGTTGCGCAACGACTGCCTTGGCTGCTGTTCGTCCTGTTCGCCGGCGTGATCGTCGACCGCTTCGACCGCCGGATGCTGCTGATCGCCGGCAACGTGCTGCGGTTCGCGGCGCTGGGCGGCATCACGATCGCCGTCGGGATGGGAGTCCGCGAGCTCTGGGCGCTCTACGCGGTCGCCTTCCTGCTCGGCACGGCCGAGACCATCGTCGACAACGCGTCCCTCGCGATCCTGCCGCAGCTCGTCAGGCGCGACCGCATCCCCGACGCCAACGGCCGGCTGTTCGCGACGCAGTCGATTCTCAACGAGCTGATCGGGCCGCCGCTGGGCTCCGTGATCTTTGCGCTCTCCGCGGTCGCCGCGTATGCGTCGGGCAGCGCGGTCTTCCTCGTGGCGGCGATCGTCTATGCGCTGCTGCCGCGCCAGCTGCGCGCTGACTCGCCCGCGACCACTGTTGCGCAACCCGCGGCATCCCCAGCCACCGCACCCGCGCCCCGCCGCTCGATGTGGTCCGAGCTCGGCGAGGGCCTCCGCTGGTTCGGCCGCAGCCCGATGCTGATCCTCATGTCGAGCATGGCCGCTTCCATCAACCTGATGACGTCCGCGACGACGGCGGTGCTGGTGCTGTTCTCGCAGGATCGCCTGGGTCTGCCCGAGGCCGGCTATGGCATCCTGCTCGCGGCCGGCGCGATCGGCGGCATCCCCGCGGGATTGCTCGGGCCGGCGATCATCCGGCGGCTGGGGGAGGGTGTCGTGCTGATCGGCGCGACCATTCTCGCCGGCGCGTCATACCTTGTCGCCGCCCAGACGACGTCGCCGATCGTCTTCGGGGTCGCGGCGGTCTTCGAAGGCCTCGCGTTCACTCTCAGCAACATCGTCGTCATCACGGTGCGGCAGAGCATCGTGCCGAACGCCCTGCTGGGCCGGGTCACGAGCGTCTACCGGCTGATCGCGGTGGGGGCGATGCCGATCGGCGGCCTCATGGGTGGCCTCCTGGCCACCGCATTCGGCCTGACCGCCCCGTTCTGGGTTGCGGGCGTGGGGCTCGTCGTGCTCGGGCTCGTCATCTCGCCCTGGATGCGCACGTCGCGCATCCGCAAGCTGCTCGCCGCAGGTCCGGCGCACACCGACCCGCCCGTGCCGGGAGCGTCGATCGAGTAGCAGGACGGCCGGATTGGGCTCCCCGCGGACGGCTCTACACGCTGGTCGAGCGGGCGAAGGCGCGGCCCACGAGGTCGGCGAGCAGCGCCGCGCCGGGAGCATCCGGGGTGTCGAGCGCCGGGTCGTAAATGCAGAGGTCGATGCCGCGCACCATCGGGTGCGCGAGCAGCGGCTGCAGGAGTGCGACGAACTCGTCGGGATGGAGACCGCCCGGCTCGGGGCTGTCGACCGCGGGGAGATACGCCGGATCGATGACGTCGGCATCCACGTGCACCCACACGTCGGTCGCGCCGGCCGCAAGGACGGCGTCGAGCGCGTGCCCCGAGGCGACGGCGGGTTGCGCCGCGCGGACGTCCGCCACCGTCATCACGGTCGGGAAGGGAAGTGCGCTCGGCAGCTCCTCCGGGTCGTGAAGGCCCAGCACGGCGACGCGACTGTCGTCGAACAGCGGCCCGCGGCCCTCGAGATCGGTGAGCGCGTGGCCACCGCGACCCGTCACCACGGCGAGCTCCTCGCCGGCGAGGGCATCGACATGCGGCGCATTCCCCGGATGCCGGAAGTCGCCATGCGCATCGATGAACACCAGCCCCGGTGTCCCGATCCGCGCAAGCGCGAGAGCAGGTCCCAACAGGATGCTGCAGTCGCCCCCCAGCACCACCACCACCCCGCCGGTCGAGTAGGCCGAAGGCCGTGTCGAGACCACCAACTCCTCAACCCGATCCGCGAGCCGCACCGTGAACTCACAAATCGCGGCAGCGTTGTACGGGTCGCGTCCGGGGTGCCACCCCGACAGATCGTAGGCCGGGACCTCCACGGCGCCGGCGTCCGTGACCGGCGCGCCCACCGCATCCTGGATCTTCTCCAGCAGCCCCGCCGCACGCACCGTCGCCGCCAGCCTGTCGACGCCCGAGATCACGCCGCCCGGTCCCGGCCGCAGCCCCAGGTTCGACGGAGCATCGAGCACAACGATCGGCATGCCGCCAGTGTGCCGCGCACGACCGACTCCCGACCAGTGACTTGCAGTGGATCGAGTCGTAGGCTCCTGTCATGGCTCTGCTCGACGTCAGCCAGTTCGTGCACTTGGCACCGCCGAGCCCCGAACCGCTCTTGACGGAGCGGGAGATCGCAGCGGCTCGTGCGCTGGAGACGCGCGTCGAATCCGACGCGTCGAAGGCACGCATTCCCCTGGCGCGCCGCATCATCCGCCGCCCGCCGCCGCTGCCGTTCGAGTAGCTGCCCCGGCGGCCCCCGGCCCCTACTCGCCGATGTCCTCGTTCCAGAGTTCGGGGTTCTCGGCGATGAATGTCGCCATGATCTCGATCAGTTCGGGGTCGTTGAGCACGGTGAGCTGAGCGCCATGTTCGGCGACCCAGTCCTGTCCGCCCATGAAGTTGCGGTCGTCGCCGACGACAACGCGTCCGATCCCGAACTGACGCACCAGCCCAGAGCAGTACCAGCACGGAGACAGTGTCGTCACCATGACGGTGTCGCCGTAGCCGCGCTGGCGGCCCGCGTTGTGGAACGCGTTCGTCTCCGCATGCATGGCCGCGTCGCCGTCCTGAACCCGCCGGTTGTGGCCGCTGCCGAGCAGCCGCCCGTCGCGGTGGAACAGCGCCGCCCCGATCGGGATGCCGCCCTCGGCGAGGCCTGCCAGCGCCTCGGCCTTCGCGACAGCCAGCTTCTCTTCGTCTGTCGCGTAGACCTTTTCGGAGGCGTCGTTGCGTTCGCTCATGGTCAGGGCAGTTTCGCCCCGACCTTCGGCTTCGTCAACCGGAACAGCAGCGCGTACAGGGCGCCGGCCAGGATGAATCCGACCGGCGCGGTCAGGTCGCCGATTTCAGGAACGGCCTTCACGACCACGCCCTGGTAGAACACCTGGTTCGAGAACAGGTAGATCGACACAGCCGTGGCGACGACGAAAGCGATCGGCCCGGCCAGGTTCTTGTACTTGTTCTTCTCGTCGACGACGATGTCTTCGACCTGCGTTCCGCGTCGCAGGAGCCGGTCGACGAGCACGACCGCCAGCCAGGGCGCGATCCAGTACGCGACGATCAGGAGGAAGCCTTCGTAGGTCGACCCGGCATCCGGAAGCGCGAGAAGCGCCACGATGAAGCCGAGCACTCCGAAGCCGAGGGCGACGATCGCGCGACGCAACCTGAACGGGATCTTGATTCCGAGCGTCAGGAACGACATCGCACCCGAGTAGATGTTGATCACGTTGGCCGAGATCGCGCCGATGGCGATCGCGAGCAGCGTCAGTGCCGACACCCAGCCGGGCAGGCCGGCGGTGAACGTGTCGGTGGGGCTGGCGCCCTCGGCGAGTCCGGCGTGGACGATGGTCGCGGATGCCGCACCCACGATCATGAGGAAGCTGGTCGACACGAAGTTGCCGAGTCCGGCCGCGAGTCCGATCTTCAGCTTGCTGGTGCCGGGCGCGAGGTAGCGGGTGTAGTCGGATGCGTACGGGTTCCAGCCGGCGGTGTAGCCGAATGCCGCACCGACCGCGAGGGTGAAGCCGCCGAAGCCGCCGAACCCTCCGGTGCCATCGCCGCCTGCTGCAGCGCCGAAGTCGGCGCCGGTGATGATGAAGTATCCGGCGATGAGGAAGATGATCGCGAGCACGATCATCGCGAAGCGCTCGAAGAGCTGCACGATGTCGTGCCCGACGAACGCGACGGTCACCTCGACGAGGACCACGATGATCAGGCCGGCGAGGACCGGGATGCCGGTGAGGGTCGCGAGGGCGAACGCGCCGCTGATCGAGTTGACGGCGAACCAGCCGAGACCGGCCATGAGGGTGTTGAGCGACGCCGGGATCAGGTTGCCCCAGAATCCGAAAGCGGTACGCCCGAGCGGCATCTGTGCGAGACCCTCGCGCGGACCCCACGTCGAGAGGAGGCCCTGGCTGAGACCCCCGAGGAAGTTGCCGAGCAGCAGGGCCGCGACCGCCTGCAGGGGGCTGAGGCCGAAGTACGCGACGGCGATGAAGCCGACGAAGATGGTCGCGAACTCGAGGTTCGGCGCCGACCAGGTGGCGAGCAGCTGCCACGGCGAGCCGTGTCGCCGGCCGAGGGGGATGGGCTCGATTCCGCCGGGTTCGACGATCGAGGTGGCGGGCGGGAGAGCGGGGGCGGGCGGGGTCGCCGTCGAGGTCATGCCGGGAGCTTATTGGCCGGTCGGGTTCCGCAGACTTATGTGTCCCCAGGTTTTACGAGCACGTAACGTGGGCTGGCCCGCGGGCATGCCGCCCACCGCATCCCGAATAGCATTGACCCCATGGCCAAGGCAGAACTCATGGACTACGACAAGGCCCTCGAGCTGTACGAGCCGGTGCTCGGGTTCGAGGTGCATGTCGAGTTGAGCACGCAGACGAAGATGTTCAGCGATGCGCCGAACCCTGCCGCCGCGGGTGCCCCGGCCAGCGCCCCGCCCAACACGACGATCACGCCGGTCGACCTCGGCCTCCCCGGCTCACTTCCCGTCGTGAACGAGAAGGCCGTCGAGTACGCCATCAGCCTCGGCCTCGCGCTCGGCTGCGAGATCGCCCCGCGCAGCACGTTCAGCCGCAAGAACTACTTCTACCCCGACCTGGCGAAGAACTACCAGATCAGCCAGTACGACGAGCCGATCGCGTTCGAGGGATCCGTCGTGGTCGAGCTCGAGGATGGCACGGAGATCACCGTCCCGATCGAGCGAGCGCACATGGAGGAGGATGCCGGCAAGCTCACCCACCTGGGGACGAGTGGACGCATCCAGGGCGCCGGCGCCAGCCTGGTCGACTACAACCGTGCCGGCGTGCCGCTGGTCGAGATCGTGACGAAGCCGATCTACGGGACCGAGGGCCGCGCCCCCGAGGTGGGCAAGGCGTACGTGTCGACGATCCGCGACATCGTGCGGTCGCTCGGCATCAGCGAGGCGCGCATGGAGCGTGGCAACCTGCGCTGCGACGCCAACGTCTCCCTAGAACCTCGCCGGTCGAGTAGCGAAGCGTATCGAGACCCAGCCACAAGAATCCCCCTCGGAACCCGCACCGAGACCAAGAACGTCAACTCGATGCGTTCGGTCGAGCGCGCGGTGAAGTACGAGATCCAGCGCCAGGCCGCGATCCTTGCCAAGGGCGGGACGATCACCCAAGAGACCCGCCACTGGCACGAGGACACCGGCACCACCTCCGCCGGCCGCCCCAAATCGGACGCCGACGACTACCGCTATTTCCCCGAGCCCGACCTGCTGCCGATCGAGCCGCTGCCGTCACTCATCGAGTCGCTGCGGGCCGCGCTGCCCGAGGCGCCTGCTGTGCGCCGTCGTCGCCTGCGCGAGTCATGGGGTTTCACCGAGCTGGAGTTCCGCGACGTGCAGAACGCCGGCCTGCTGGTCGAGATCGAAGATACGGTAGCCGCGGGGGCCGCCCCTGCCGCCGCCCGCAAGTGGTGGACGGGCGAGATCGCCCGCCTCGCGAACGTTCAGGATGCTGAGCCGGCTTCGCTAATCACGCCGCTTCAGGTGGCTCAGCTGGTTGAGCTTGTCGAAACTGGGGTCGTGAACGACAAGCTCGCCCGCCAGGTCATCGAGGGCGTCATCGCAGGGGAGGGGTCACCCTCGGACGTCGTCGCTGCGCGCGGCCTCAAGGTCGTCTCGGACGACGGAGCCCTCATCGCCGCAATCGATGCTGCGCTCGCGGCCCAGCCCGACGTCCTCGAGAAGATCCGCGAGGGCAAGGTGCAGGCTGCTGGTGCCGTCATCGGCGCCGTGATGAAGGCGATGGGCGGGTCCGCTGACGCGGGACGGGTGCGCGAACTCGTGCTGGAGCGGGCGCAGGGGTAATTTTTCTAGGACTCGATCAACCGGCGAAGACGCTCGGGATCCTCGAGGAACAGGTCCAGCAGGTCTGATCCAATTTGGATGATTCCAGGCCCTCCACTGGTAGCGGGAAACAGACCACTGGGCTCTTCAGCTTCCCGGCCCAGTACCAGAAGGATCAGCGGCAGCACGGGCTCGTTGTTGGATTTCTCAAGAATGGTCGAGGCGATTCCGACCGAGTTTAGAGCTTGGGTCAAGCGTATTCGGCTAATACGGCGAGTCACGGCGAGCACTTCAATCACGTAGCTTGGCCGCGAGGGTTCGGCACTGAACAACACGACATCGACAAACGCAGTATTCGTGACGTCAGACACTCGCAG
>JBDSKH010000121.1:0-10124 GCA_039917005.1 Pseudolysinimonas sp. | reverse complement strand
GACGGCGAGCAGATCACCTTCGAGCAGTACGGCCAGCTCGCGGGACCGAACGACGTCGGGGCGGGCGAATCTGTCGTGGGCCGCGTCGTGAAGACCTTCGAGCCCGACGCTCGCGGCCTCTGGGTAGCCGCATAGCCTGACCGCTTGATCCGCCAAGGATCAAGCTCGCACGCCTGAGCGCCCCGCGCACCTCCTAGCTGAGGTGCGCGGGGCGCTCTTTGTCGTGCGCGGTCTACTTGCTGTCGAGCGGATCGCGGATGCCGGCCATGTCGGCGACCTCGCGGTAGGCGATCACGAACGACTTCCCGACCCGCCGCGCGGTACGGAACTTGCCCTCCCCGATCATCTGGTTGGCGCGCACCTTGGTGACGCCGAGCATGCTGGCCGCTTCTGCGACCGACACGAGGGCGGGGATGGGTTCGAGTCCGCTGCGTGCGTCGAACTCATCGGTGGGCAGGACTTCAGCTCCGACGATCGTGAGGCCGCTGGCGCGCTCGGCGACGGCGATCGCTGTGCTGAACGCCTGGCTGATGTTCTCGGCGGGGACGGTGATCGTCACGGTGCCGTGGTTGTGCGCTCCGCTGCCGACGGAGACTCCGTACGCCGCGAGGGCGTCCATGAGGTGGTCGGCGGCCGCGTCGATGATCGGCTGCGCCAGCTCGAGGTGTGCGTTCCACAGCTCGGGTCCGGTGTTCTTCTTCTGGGCATTCATGGTGTTGTGCGGGATGATGAGTGGACCGGGCACCCGGGGCACTAGTTCTGCTCCGGGTGCCCTGTGGCCTACCTAGGCGGCCACTGGAAGCCGAATCTCCGCAACACGGCCACGGCGTTAGCCATGGCGCGCGGGTCGCGTGAGACCCAGATGATGATTCGGAACTCGCCGTCCGGCGTGGTGCATGCCATACGACGGGGGCCGATCATCTCGACGCTCCAGCCCTGCTTGCGCAGTGCCTTCGCGAGCTTCCGAAGGTCCTTCTCGTCCATTCGCTTCTCCTTCCTTTGCTAGCAGCCGGTGTATCCGGCTGATAAGAGAAGCCTAGCAGAAAGGTATACGTTCGTATAGTCAGGACGGGAGGGAATCTGGTCGGGTTTGGGCCCGCGGACGCACCGCGGAAGCCCACACCCAGGCGCGGTGCTCCTCGCCGGCCGGTGTGGTCCAGCGGATCGCGACAGCGGTCGGTGTCCATGCCACAGCTTCGGCGTCGAGGAAGATCGCGGCGGCGGCGTAACGCACCCAGGCGGCCACCGGGCGAGGGATGGGGGATCTCGTCAAAGGCTCCCGATCGAGCTCGAGCTCTTCAGTCGAGAGACTATGGGGAGCGGTCTCCTGCATGACGCGCTGCAGGATGCGCGCGTCCATCTGACGATCGACCGCGGCGGCGTACCGCTTGCTCGTGCCCATCATGCTCCGTCGTGAGGGTGGAGCAGTCCGGCCGCCTGCGTCAGCAGACTACAAGATCGAGGCGGGTTGCCCTATCGGGTCGTCGCCGCGCGGACGATGAGCGCGACGACGCCGAGCGCCGCCACGACGATGAAGACCCACATGAACGTGAGATCGGGCGCCACGTCTACGAGCTGCCCGCTAAGCGCAGCCGAGAATTCACCAGTGGTGGCTGCGCTCTCCGCGCCGCGGTAGGCGAAGAAGGCACCGACGACGCCGAGCGCGATCATCGCGATTCCAGCTATGAGCAGGCCGCGCGCTCGCGGCTCGACTACCTCGCTGTCATGGTCTGTCATGGGGCCGAGCGTAGTCGCGGGGCCGGCCGGGTGCCAACAATCGCGAGGGGGCCGGCTCTGGATTGTGTGCACTCTTGTGTGCACCCCGGCGTCGTCGTGCGCGAGCTGGACCCGCGTCGCGCGCGATGGAGATGCGCTATTTATTGGTCAGCAACCGCCGACCACCCGGTGCCCCTGGAGGGATTCGAACCCCCAACCGTTTCCTTAGGACGGAACTGCTCTTCCATTGAGCTACAGAGGCTGACGGGTCGTAAGTCTACCGATGGGGTGGTTTCGACACGCGACGCTTCGCGGCGCTACTCAACCAGCCAGCGGGTGAGGTTTCATCAGGGTCGGATAGCATCGATGCATGGCACAGACCCGGAACTGGCCGATGCCGAATGCGGTCGCGGCGCTTGTGCTCTTCGCCCTCGTCCTCCCGCTGGGGTGTCTCTTCTTCGGATTCCTGGCGTCCTTCACGCTTGCAGGCGCGACTCCCACTACCGATGAAGCACACGATCTCTCGCGCGGCCTGTTCATCGCCGCAACCATCAGCGCGCTTATCGCCATCGGCATGGCACTGGCCTCCGCGATCGTCGGCACCGGCGTCGGGGTGCGGGTCGTCGCGACCGTCGCCATCCTGAGCGCGTTGGTGACCGGTGGGTTCGCGGGACTGATGATCCTGAGCGTGCCGCGCGGTGAGGTCGATTCGGGGACCGACACCGTCGAACCGGTCGCGCCGGCATGTGGGCCCGACTCGCATCCGGTCATCTTCGGCGGCGATTCGAGGTATGAGGCGTGCCCCGACGACATCGCGAGTGCGGAGCAGTTCCTCGACAGTGCGGTGACACTGCTGCCCATCGAGAAAGTGACCGCCGCCTCGGTGGACGCGGTCGCATCCGGGATCGAGTCAGAGGTTTACGAAGGCACCATCGAGTTCGACAACGGCGACATCGTGGTGGCCTGGTATCCCGCCGCGGTCACCTGCGCGATCGCGACCTGGCGCGACGGGGCCTGGTCGCCCGAGGTGCGCGGGATGCTCGCCGAGGGCGGGTGTATCTACATCGGGGGGTAGTGGGTAACTGCAGTCCTGGTTTCGATACGCGGCCGGCAGAGCCGGGCGCTACTCAACCAGCGGAACGAATCTGAGAGGCAACTCCCGCGACCCGAAGGGATTCGGGGAGGCGCTCTCGGCGCGCGCGGGAGGGGCGGGGGTCGCGCGGGACGGGAGACAGCGGCTCCAGCTCGCGGTACAGGCGCCGGGGCACGGCGACGGCGAGGTCGGCCGGCGTCGCCACCGGAACCTCCCAGATCGACTTCATGCGGCCGGCGCCAGGAACTCGTCCCAGCGGGGTTCGGGGCGCTCGACACCGCGCACCAGCCAGGCCGGGCCGTGCGGGGCGCGCGGAGTCAGCCGCATGGTCCAGTTCATCTCGTGCGGGGTTCGGTCGCCCTTGGCGTTGTTGCAGCGCAGGCAGCAGGCGACGAGGTTCTCCCACGAGTCGGCACCGCCGCGCGAGCGCGGGATGACGTGGTCGATCGTCGTGGCGGAGGCCGAGCAGTAGGCGCAGCGCTGGCCGTCGCGGCGCAGGACACCGCGGCGCGAGACCGGCACGTTGCGGCCGCTCGGGATGCGGACGTAGCGCCGCAAGAGGATCACCGATGGGCGCTCCCACTCCCCCGACGCGCTCAGCACGGGGTTGCCCTCGTCATAGGCGAGTAAGGAGGCTTTGCCCTCGATCACGAGCACGATCGCCCGCTTGAAGGACACGACGGCCAGGGGCTCATAGCCGGCATTGAGTACCAGGGTTCGCAACTTCGGTCTCCTGTCGAAGGCGCCCGCACGGCTTGCGGGCATTCGATTCACGGATCCCGTGGACCCTTCGGAGGAGCAGACAGAAAGAGACGCCGTCGCGAGCGACAGCGCCTCAGAGAACCGGCACGTGACAGAGCACGACCGGCTGAATGCTGCGAACTATGCGGAAGACCGTGCGTGCATCCGTGGTGGGGATGCTGCTCGACCTGCTCATGGTTCTCTCCTGAGGTTCTCGGTGTCCGAGGTCTTCAGGGTAGCCCGGGATGCGGTAACAGCGGTGCAACGGCACGTTTTGACTGGTTTCGACACGCGTCGCTTCGCGGCGCTACTCAACCAGCGGGGCGGGGCGGGGTCAGATGCCGTAGCGGACGAACACGCGGTTCGGATTGTAGATGTCGCGGATCGAGATGACGGTGCCGGGGGTTCCCGCATCGATCATCGTGTTGCCGCCGAGGTAGATGCCGATGTGGCCGCCACCGTCCATCGCGACGAGATCGCCGGGCAACGCTGCCGAGGGCGCGATGACCGTGCCTCCGGTGATCTGCCGAGACGACGAGTGGGGCAGCGCAATCCCGAACTGGGCGTACACGTACATCGTGAAGCCGGAGCAGTCGAAGCCCGACGGGTCGGAACCGCCGAACCGGTACGGCACACCCTGGTACTGCTTTGCGACCTCGACGACCTGGTTGAGGTCGAAGTTCGGGTATGGCGGGTTCGCGAGGTACTGGCGGACCGAGGGTCCGCTGTATGAGCGGTAGGCGGCGGCGAGCGCGATGCGGCGCATCTCGGCAGCCGAAGTCGCGGTGTAGTTATCGCGCAGCACGGCGGCAGCGACGAGGTCCTCCGAAACGGCGACGGTCTGGGCGCCGTTCTCCTTCAGAGCCTGAAGCTCTGCGGATGAGTTGGCTGCGTCGTCGTTGTGCTCCTGGAACGCATACGCCGGCAGGGCGACGGTGCAGAACAGGCCCGGCACGACGATGGCCATGACGGCGAGGTTCAGGATCGCGGGCTTCTTGGTGCCGCGCGCTGTGCGCGAGGCCACCGGCAGCACATTGGCGACCGTGACATCCCCGCGCTTCTCGGCCTTGACGAGCGCCTTGGCCTCGGTCTTGGCGATGCGCTTGATGCGGGACTCGGGGGTCGCGGAACGGCGCCCGGAAGTTCGGTTGGCGAGGGGTGTGTCGCCGTCACCTGAATGGTGGTTGTTACCTGGAAGCAAGAGAAATCTCCTGCGCCTCGTTCGCTCTCGGTGTGCGGTCCCATCCCTGCATTTCTTGTCGCGAGCCAGAGGATGGGTGAACGAGACGCTCTGAGCCGCGGCCTCCGACCGATCGGGGTGGTCAGGAGGACGTGTGCGAGTTTACGGGAGGGCCATCGCAATGTCACTTTGCTGACTCGGATTGGGGGGATTCACAGGAGGCAGGCCTCGACACGCGGCTTCGCCGCTACTCGACCAGCGAAACGTAGATGTGGGAGGCGACCTCGGTGGGGAGCTCGAGGCCCTCGCCGTGACCGTCGACCCGCACGAGCACGTACGACCCGGCAGCAGAGATGGATGCTTCAGCGCCCGGCATGACCCCCGCGGCCTTGAGCTGCTGAAGCAGTTCCGGTTCGAACTGCACCGGCTCGCCGAGCCGGCGGATCGTGGCCGTGACCTGCCCGGACTCCCCCGCCACGCGATCCACGATGTTGATCACGCCGTCGAGGAAGCGTTCCGCGGGCTTCTCGCCGAGCTCTTCGAGCCCCGGGATCGGGTTGCCGTACGGCGACTCGGTCGGATGGTTCAGCAGCTCGAGCAGGCGGCGCTCGACCTGCTCGCTCATGACGTGCTCCCAGCGGCAGGCCTCGTCGTGCACGTACGCCCAGTCGAGCCCGATGACGTCGGCGAGCAGGCGCTCGGCGAGGCGGTGCTTGCGCATGACGTGCATGGCACGGGTGCGTCCTTCGACGCTGAGTTCCAGATGACGGTCGCCCTCGACCATCACGAGGCCGTCGCGCTCCATGCGGCCGACGGTCTGCGACACGGTCGGACCGGAGTGCCCGAGGCGCTCGGAGATGCGCGCGCGAAGGGGCACGATGCCCTCCTCCTCGAGATCGAGGATGGTGCGCAGATACATCTCAGTGGTGTCGACGAGGTCGGTCACGGCAGTCCCTCCGGTGGCAGCGGCCGGGGCCAAGCCTACTGTCGCGCCGTGTTACACGCTGTCCGGGCGACCCCTCGCGCGCTCCCTAGAATCGACGCATGCCCGCGCTCGTGATCCCCGGCGAACTGCTGCCCGCCGACGGCCGTTTCGGCTGCGGACCGTCGAAGGTCCGGCCCGAACAGTTCGAGCATCTTGCCGCCAACTCGGGCCTGCTCGGCACGTCGCACCGGCAGGCTCCGGTCAAGGATCTGGTCGGCCGGGTGCGCTCCGGCATCGCCGAGCTGTTCCGTGCTCCCGACGGCTACGAGGTGCTGCTGGGCAACGGCGGCTCCACGGCGTTCTGGGATGCGGCCGCGTTCTCGATCATCGAGAAGCGCAGCGAGCACCTCACCTTCGGCGAGTTCGGCGCCAAGTTCGCCGGGTCGGCATCCGCCCCCTTCCTCGAGGCGCCGCACGTGATCGACGCGCCCGCAGGATCCCGCAGCGAGATCGAGGTGCTCGAAGGCATCGACGTCTACGCGTGGCCGCACAACGAGACCTCGACCGGCGTGATGGCCCCGGTCGCGCGTGTGCACGGCGACGCGGGCGCGCTCACCGTCATCGACGCGACGAGCGCGGCCGGCGGCGCCGACTTCGACGCGGCCGAGACCGACGTCTACTACTTCGCCCCGCAGAAGAACTTCGCGAGCGAGGGCGGGCTGTGGTTCGCGCTCGTCTCGCCGGCCGCCATCGAGCGCATCGAGCGAATCGCGGGGGGCGACCGCTACATCCCTGAGTTCCTCAGCCTGAAGAACGCCCTCGACAACTCGCGCCTCGAGCAGACCCTCAACACGCCCGCGGTGTCGACGCTGCTGCTCGTGGAGTCGCAGCTCGAGTGGATCACCGGCAACGGCGGCCTCGCCTGGGCCGACGCCCGCACGCGCGAGTCGTCGGGCGCGCTCTACGACTGGGCCGAGGCATCCGGATTCGCCACGCCGTTCGTCGCCGACCCGACCCACCGCTCGCAGGTGGTCGTGACCATCGACTTCGACGACACCGTGGATGCTGCGGCCGTCGCGAAGACCCTGCGAGCGAACGGGATCGTCGACACCGAGCCGTACCGCAAGCTCGGACGCAACCAGCTGCGCGTGGCGACCTTCGTCGCGATCGATCCGGATGACGTGCGCACCCTCACGAGCGCGATCGACTGGGTCGTGGAGAACACCGAGCAGTAGGCTCGCGACATGCGGTTGTGGCTGAAGGACAGCGAGCGCCGGACCGATCCCAGTCCGGTGCAGAGCGACGACCGCAAGGCGATCCTCGCCGGGCTAGTCCTCTGGCTGGTCGCCCTCGTCGGCATGCTGCTTTTTCTGACGCCGCTTCTTGACGGGGGCCGCAGCTGGTGGCTCTGGACCGTCGTCGTCGGTCTCGGCCTCGGGCTCGTCCTGCTCGTCTTCGCCCACCGCAAGCAGGCCTGACTCGAGGTCAGCGCTCTCGAAGTCGATCCCGTCGGTGGGGTCGTCTCCGTGGTCGTCGTCCAGGTCGTCGTCATCGAGATCGTCGTCCAGATCGTCGTCGTCCGAGCCCACGATCTCGGCGAGCGCATCCAGGTCCTCCCCGGCCTTGAGCCGATCCGACCACGGCACCCACTCCGGCGCGAGCAGCGAACCGTCCCCGGGAAGCAGCTCCGCCTCGAGCACCGTCGGAGCCGAGTCGGGCAGAACGGCGACGCTGACCGTCCAGTGCCAGCCCGGGTATCCGCCCATGGTCGCGGCGAAGAGCAGCGTGTAGACGCCCTCGCCCTCGTGGGTCTCGTCGATGAAGTCGCCGAAGGTGCCGGCCGGTGTGATCTCGGCCAGTGCGCTGCGGGCGATCGCCTCGCGCTCCTCGGCCGTCACGACGGTCACGCGTCCTTGTCGATCATGACGCGCTCACGCGTCCAGGTCGTCGGCGACTTTGCGCAGCACCGCGGCGATCTTGGAGCCGTGCTCGCGGTCGGGGTAGCGTCCGCGGCGCAGGCTGGAGCCGATGCCGTCGAGCAGCTTCACGAGGTCTTCGACCACGATCGCCATGTCGTCGGCGCTGCGGCGGTTGCGCTGGCCGAGCGTCGGAGGCGTGTCGAGCACGCGCACCGAAAGCGCCTGCGCACCCTTCTTGCCGTCGGCGATGCCGAACTCGAGCCGGCTGCCCGCGCGCACGGTGGTGCCGTCGGGGAGGGCGGAGGCGTGCAGGAACACCTCGGTGCCATCGTCAGAGGCGATGAACCCGAATCCCTTGTCCTCGTCGTAGAACTTGACCTTGCCGGTAGGCATGGCGACCCTCTCTCGATTGATGCCGGGGCGGCGGGCTGCGGTGCTGGCCCTATCCTGGTGCTGTGGCAGAGAACACCCCGGTACCCCTCAATCGTACCGAACGCGTACTCGCGTTCATGATCGCCGGCATCGGAGGCCTGTCCCTGCTCGCGATCATCGCGATCCTGGCCGCGACCTTCAGCCGCGCCGACACCAGCGAGGGGCCCTGGCTCTTGATCGCGGTGTTCCCCACCCTCGGTCTTCCGGTCGCCCTGGTGCTGATCATCGTCTTCGCGGTGGTCAGCGTCGTCCGCCGCCGTCGCATCGCCCGAGAGGGCGACCAGTGAGCATCGCCGATGGCGGCCACTAGCGGGTCCGTCCTCGCGCTCGCGGCCCGGCTGCGTGCGCTCGACGACGAAGCCCTCGCCCGGCTGGTGACCGCGCGGGGAGTGCGCGAGCACGGCATCCGGGACTTCTTCGACCTCGCCGAGTCGCTGCTCGACCGCACCTCGGTGCAGACCGCGCTCGAGCGCCTCGACCGTGGCACCCTCGCCCTGCTGGCGACGACCGGCGACCTCGCCTCGACGTCGGGCGCGCCGACCGCCGCTCAGCTCGTCGACCACCTCGGCGTGGATGCAGTCGAGGTCGCGCGCCGCGCCGCCATCGCCCAGGAGGCCGGCCTGCTCGCCGAGGAGTCCGGACGCTACGCACCGTGGGACGCCGTCATCGAGCAGCTGCACGCCTGGCCGGCGTTCGGGCTGCCGACGGCTCCCGACCTGGTCGGGGCGCGGCCGCCCGCCGCCCTCGAGCCGGTCAGCGAGGCGGACGCACGATTCGTGGATCGCGGGGCCGGCGACCGCGCGTTCGGCACCCTCTCGGCGGTGACCGAGCTTCTCCACGCGCTGCGGCAGGAGCCCGCACGACGACTCTCGCGCGGTGGCGTCGCCCTGCCAGACGCACGGCGACTCGGGGCGGCCGCAGGCATCGACGCCGACGAGGTGGAGCTTCTGCTCGACATCGCGGCACGAGCAGGCCTCGCCGATGCGGGGACCGAATGGGCGCCGAGCGCGGCGTCGGCCGAGTGGCTCGCGGTGTCGCGACTCGAGCGGTGGAGCGCCCTGGCACGCGGGTGGCTCGAACGGCTCCCCGACGAGCTGCACGAGCTGCTGCGCCAGCGCGCGCATGCGATCTGGGGTCAGGGCCTGCTCGACTACCTGGCGTGGTTGTACCCGGCGGGCGGGACGTGGATCCGAGAGCGGACCGCGCAGGCGGCACGCGAGGCCGAGCTGCTGGGCATCACCGGCGGGTCGACGCCGAGCACGCCCGGGACGGCTCTCCTGGTGGACGGGCCCGAGGCGGCGACGGCCGAGATGGCTGGCCTCTTCCCCACCGAGGTCGACAAGGTCTACGTGCAGCCCGACCTGTCGATCATCGCGCCGGGCCCGCTGCTCGCGCCCATCGACGACCGGCTGCGCGGGATGGCGGAGGCCGAGACCCGCGGGCTGGCGTCCAGCTACCGCGTGACGGCCACGAGCCTCACGCGAGCCCTCACCACGGGCGAGACGGTGCCGACGATTCGCGAGTTCCTGTCCGGGATCTCGCTGACCGGCATCCCGCAGCCGCTCGAGTACCTGCTCACCGACACGGCGCAGCGCTTCGGCACTCTGCGCGTCGGCGCCATGGACCCCGGTGCCGCGGATCCCGATACGCCGGATGCCGGGGCGGCCGCGTACGTGCGCTCCGACGACGCCGCGCTGCTCGGCCAGCTCGTCGTCGACCCGAACCTCGCGCCGCTCGCCTTGCAGCGCGCGGGCGAGCACCGCGTCGTCACCCGCTTCGATGCGAGCGTGCTGTTCTGGACGCTCGCCGACGCGCGCTATCCGGTCGTCGCCGAGGATGCCGCGGGCGCCGTCGTCGTGCTGCGCCGCGAGCGCCGGGCGGGCGCCGGGTCCGCCCCGAGCGATGACACCGCGGCCATCCTCATCCAGCGGGTGCGGGCCGTCGCGGCCGGCGAACCGGAGGAGACCAGCCAGGCGTGGCTGGCGCGGCAGCTCGAACTCGCGATCCGCAACAAGCTCACCGTCACGGTCGCCGTCCGCCTGCCGGACGGCAAGGAGACCGACTACCTGCTCGAGCCCGCCGCCCTCGCCGGAGGTCGCCTGCGCGCCCGCGATCGCC